>NZ_LFZV01000003.1 GCF_001183965.1 Bacillus sp. FJAT-27916 | reverse complement strand
AGGGGTAGACTTATTTCATTTCACAGATTGACAGTTCATTCAGTAATTAAACGCTTAAAAGATCTTATGTAAAGATTAGTATGTGAAGGAATTTTCTTAAACTATCGGGGCAGTTTAGTCAAAGAAGAATGTTCTCTTTTATTGGTGATTGTATAATTTCGATGTGTGAAAAACATAAAAAAGCATCTGAATTCACTCAGGTGCTTCTTTTGTTAAACTTAATAAATGTTTATTGTTAGCCAGATGAAGAAAAGGACTCCGAAGCAGGTAAGTCCGAAAAACAACGAACGAAGTACAATGTTACAGTTATAAATAAATCCAACCTCTAATAAGCTATCGTCACTACCATAGGAGTATTATGTTTGTCTGTTTTTTTTGCGTTACTTTTGTCTCGTTTTCAACGATATCTCATATGTTGTAAACAATTTCTGGTTGTACTGTCAATACCGTTTTAGTTTTCCCCACTATCACCGGAATAAAATTCCCCACTGATGCCGTTACTTCGATAACGCTGCTGGATAAATCCCAGCCTTTTTCTTTTCCTT
>NZ_LFZV01000002.1 GCF_001183965.1 Bacillus sp. FJAT-27916 | reverse complement strand
GCGTTAAACCATTTTACTTTACCTTGTTCCATAGTTGTTGCCTCCTAGTGTGTTTCCACACAATGTATTACTATCCTTGCTCAAAACCTTAGACGAAAATCAAAATCACTTCTCAATCTGAAACCGAACAAAAATAATTCTTACTAAGAATAACAGATATATTTGAAAATATCAAACAATAGGACACCTCCCTTTCATAATAGATGTCTATTCATGTGTCTATCCGGGTTCTGCCCTCAAACATTCAATCAATAAAAAGGGTGTTTTCAAACTGTTAAACATTCTCTATGTATGACAGATATAAAAACAAAAGATCCAGAGCTATGTCTTAAGTAATTGAAAAACAATAGACAATCCACCTCTTTGACAATAAACCGTTTAAATTAGGGATTATTCAATCACTGTGCTATACTTAGCCTACCATTTGCTATTACAAGTTTCATACGTTTGTTGCACAAGTCCTATTCAATCATTGAATAGGGCTTTTTTTATTGTAGAAATGAGTATAAAAAAAGACCCTGCACCGGCAGGGTCTTTTCTTAGCTGTTATTAAGCTTTTTGAACGTTTGTAGCTTGTGGGCCGCGTTGGCCTTGTTCTACGTCAAA
>NZ_LFZV01000001.1:4147332-4153082 GCF_001183965.1 Bacillus sp. FJAT-27916 | reverse complement strand
TTTTACTTCTGAGACAATAACTCCCTATTCCTTCAAGGATTTTGGTATCTAGTTCAACAATTTGGATATCCGTCAAAAAACCTCCCTCCTCTTTATATATAACTACTTCTATTCGTTGTATTATTTTCCCTTTATTGGTTACTTCTTATAGAGCTATCCTGCCCCCTTAGCTGCATAAACAAAAAGAGCTGATCGCAGCTCTTATATTCAAGAAAAGACTCTTTATTTGAAGAATATCTCATTCTTTTTTATACTTTTTTGATATTTACTATGGCCATCGGTTACACCAATAAATTCAAAGTCATTGCACTTATAAAAGTTATTTAATTTAATGTTATCAGTAACACAATCTAACTTAAGATACTCTTTATCGTTTGCATTGTCTTCTATCCAAGTCAATATACTTTGCCCTATACCTTTCTTCATATAGGCAGGCAGTATTGCAAGTCTGTGTAAATAAAGCGATTTCGAAGAAATATCGTTTCCCCAAATATGCCTGTCCCATTCACTTGGTTCAGATAATAGCGTGAACGTGGCCATAATTTCCTTATCTTTTAAAACAATGTATGTTTCTTGATTAAATATGGCTTGTTCAATCTCTTCATCATCACCACCCTCTAATAGAAACCGCCATTGGTTTATATCATTATCTTTCATCCATTGAGCTATCTGTTTTAACATCTTAATAATTACACTACTGTCGTGATTTGTTGCAATTTTCACCTCAAAATTTTCACCGTACTCCAAGTTATTTATACCTCCTTTTTAATTAACCTTTTATTCTATACTTTATAAATTCTAACCCTGTTCCACATCAGATGCTCTTTTTTAAATCTACTTCTTCTTTGCAATCACAAATATACCTAATCCTATTACTACAGTAAGTAAACCCCATATAAATGTAGGTGCTCCAGCACCCCAAGCTAAATCTGATTCACCAGGGGATACAGTATAAACGACTGCATCTATAATGGAATCAGAAAAAGCATATATTGTATGAACAATCACTCCAGTAATGATGGCTTGTGCTATAAGAAAATAACCTAATAAATCTTTCATATTCTTTCCCTTCTCTTAATTATTAAGGTGTTTCAGCAAAGTGATGACTATTTCTTATTGAACTTACGTGTCCTGTTATTTTCATAATGAATTCGACAAAAAGCGGAAGAGTCCTTCTTCCGCTAACCTGCCCTTTAGCTCAAGAGATGGATATAAAATTCGCCTAGTGTATCTCATCAAGAATGAAAATTATTTTTCGAATGATATTCTAGCCATTTGTCTATTTCGCTTTTCAAGAAACGGACTTCACCCGAAATAGTCAGATAAGGAATATATTTATAGGTATCAAAATTTCCCTCTTCAATAGATGCTTTCTCTATATCCCTTTTTTCAATAATTTCTTCTATGTCTTTAGTGCTTACAGATAAATATTCAGCCAGGTCATCAATAGTGAATACACTTTTCTCTGTTGATACTTCTTCTTCATTACTTGTAGTAGCAATAGATGAAGAATCAGAGATTAAGAAAGCCCCGACTACAATACTTACCGCTATCAAAATTCCTCCTACAATACCAGATATACTCTTTTGGCCCATTTTTCCACTCTCCATTAAGTTAGAATAGAATCTCCCCTGAGAATCCCTATTACTATTCTCTATCGATCGTTGAAAATCCTTTTTCCGCTAACCTGCCCGTTTGTAATAAGGAATTCAACAGAAAAGTGTGTTAATCATTCCAGAGAATTACACACTCATAATCGACCAATAAATTAATAACTTCACTTTAAAAAGTAATAAGTCCGTATTAACCCCACCACATAGCAGTAACCAATAAAGACCAACAAGAAACTGGCAACCCAATGATAAAACACAAATACAACTCAATTCCTAATGTGTTTTTAGTTTTTCTTTGTTTCCTATATTTTATAAAAATTAAAATCATCGAACATATGTATAAACATATACTTATTACTGTTAAAGTAGTTAAATAATATAATGGATAAGATTCAATGAAATTCTCATTTAAAAAGTACGCAATATCTTGCCCAGAGACCCCAAATAAAGTTGCTATTATTAGGCTTACATAAATAAACGTATTCATTTTTTTCACTTATTCTACACCTCGTTAAAATATGAAATTAAAATAATTATATCTTTGTTCCCGTTTTTGTTTTTATGATTACCTTTCCTTCCTGAGCTAGTCGAGTAGAAGAGAGCCTTTTTACCTTACGGTAAATTGTGCTTCTCCCCCCTCTCAGAACCGTGCTTGCGCTATTAACGCACACGGCTCCTCCTAGTTATCATTTACAGAATATAGCTAATTTCTTTCCTTAATTCATAAATATTGACCCTGATTCTTGGTTTAGGAAGTAGGAACATTTGAAGGAATAGCCTGAATTTATCCCATGTAAAGGACTTTCTTTGGCTCCTTCTATTCAGCCATTTAAATAGTAAAATTTCGATTTTCTCTTTGAAGTCATTAACCGTTCGAGAATTATCTGTGATGCAGTAATAGTTGTAGTATCCTACTAGAGAACGTCTAAATCTCTCCATGATTAAATGGATATTTTTATTTCTATTAGACTTCAACCATTCCTTAGATTCTTTCAGCTTGCCTTGGACTTTCTTTCTGCTCGATTTCCGTTTTACACGAAATTTTCCTTGTTTACTTTTTCCACAATAATGCGTAAATCCAAGGAAATCGAAGGTTGCAGGCTTACCATTCCCTGTTCGTTTCGCGTTATTTTCTGCAAATCTCCCGAAGGGAATAACCTTGGTCTTATCCTCAGCTATTTCCAAGTTAAATTTCTTCAATCTCAGTTTTAATGACTCGTAGAATTGTATAGCTTCCCTTTTGTGTTGAAAACAACAAACAAAATCATCCGCATATCTTACCATGTATGCCTGTCCTTCACATTGTTTCCTAACCACTTTCTCAAACCATAAGTCGAGTACATAATGAAGGTACACATTAGCCAAGATAGGAGATATTACTCCACCTTGCGGTGTACCCTTATCTGTTTTGTATCTCCTGCCTTCCTCCATGTAACCACCTTTGAGGAACCTACTGATTATTCTCAGGAGGCTAGGATCCGTTATTCTATGTTTCAAGAACTCCATCATCCATTTGTGGTCAACATTATCGAAGAAGCCTTTGATATCTACATCTACTACATAGCTTACTAATCTTTTTTCTACATAAAAGTTTAGTATCTTTAACGCATCATGACAGTTTCTGTTTGGTCGAAACCCAAAAGAGCAGTCTAGAAAGTCATTCTTATAGATAGCATTTAGCACTTTTGCAATGCCTTTCTGGACAATTTTATCCTCATGTTCCGGTATTCCTAATGGCCTTTTCTTATTAGAGTTAAGCTTTGGAATATACATTCTTCTAACCGGAACTGGACGATAACTTTTGCTTTTAAGTCTGTTTGTTAAGTCCATTATGTTTTCTTCAAGACTTTCAGCATATTGCTCTTTCGTTGTACCGTTCACACCAGTTGCCTTATTGTTTGGCAGCTCATGATGACATTGAATGAGTGATTGCACATTTAGTAAATGTGTCCCTAATAAGGGCAATAACTGGTAGCTAGCCTTTCCTCCATCGGCATTACCCAACTTCATTGGTACTACGCTGCTATCCGACTCCCTACCCGGCATTTGGTTTCCTTACTTGTTATCGCTTGTACACCATACTCTTCTAATAAACAGAAGAGACCGGTAGGGTCTCCCGAGTTGCCGTATCATATCTATGTATGACGTGCCAAGGTCTCTGACTCCAGAGAGGTTTTATCTTTCTCGCCTATAACAAAAGATAAAATATTGCTTTCTACACGCAGTTAAGGCATCAGCCCTCTCGGTTTACAAACGTTTATGGAGCTCAATCCCTTCAACCATTTGGCTTTCGGCCCGCCACCTAACTGTCTACGCTTAAAGACCAAAGTTACCTTTGCCCCTCCAAGACTCGCTACGAGCGAATGGCTAGTTCTTACTCGGCGGGAATCCCACCCGCTATATGATACGACCTAGGCTCGGCCGCACAACTGCCTCGTTAGTAAAAAAGCAACTACTCTCATTTCTCAAATGCTAATTTTTAGTTGTAAAAGCGAATAACAAAGAATATTATGAAAATAAAACATATCGTCGAGCTTATAAGTGTTGAGATATATTGTTTTGATTCTTTTAGATACTTCCATTCCAATATAATTTGAAACCCCGCTAATACTGTTAAAAATAGAACCCAATACCATTTTAGGGTGTCAACCGACCCCTTTGTTAGAGCAAAGAAATAGACGACCAAAAAAATAATGAGTATTATCGTTCTCCCCCATCGATCAACGCTTTTGCCAGGGGTTTCGGAAATTCTTCTTCTCTTTACACCCAGAAATTTTTCTATCAATTTTTCTATTAAAAACAACAATAAAAATAAAATAATAAGAATCGTAAACAGTCTCAAAATTAACCCTCTCCATATATCTTTATTAGTCACAGCTTCAAAGCTATAACCATATAATTCGGTATGTATGGCAGCAAATCCTTCTTGCACTAAACTGCCCTTTTCTTCCATAAGAGGTTACAAAAAAGGGATTAATCCTTCTTAGATCAACACCACCGTCAATCGACACCCCAATCATATAGAAGTGCTATTACTAGAATTTCTACGTGAAATAACATATTCAATAAAATATATAGTTAAGAATAAGATAATTCCCACTTTATTAAATTGGAGGTACACATCAAATACATCTTTAAATGAATCTAACGGATAAAAACCACTTAAAAGCAACGTTGGGAAAACTGTAATCAGCATCGCCATATAATGAGCAAAGATTTGTTTCAAGAAACTCCATTGTTTAATTTGATAGATAACACTTGCCAATCCGAGGAAAAAGGCTATTAGGCCATAAAAAAAATAAGCACTCGAATCATCTGATTGTCCTTGCAACTTATACGACAATGAAATGATTAGTAAGATACCCAATGGAATAGACCCTCTATATAATCCATTTAAAAGCAACTGCAAAATAAAATCCCCTTTCTTGGTATTTCCTGTTATTAATTAATATACGAGAGATACTAGTTTGAAGTTTCAGAAAATTACTTCTTCCGCTAACCTGCCCATTTCTTCTATAAGGAATTCAACAGAAAAGGGTGTTAAAATACTAGCAAATACCTTTAGAAATGATATATGTACTTATATTTCGCTAATTATATGTCCGTCCTTATCTAAGAAGTCTATGTTTATGTTAGAAAAGTTTTTTGGTTTATTGTTTATCAAAATCCAAACTCTCGTTTTATCATTGAGCTTAACAATATCTGCCTCTATTCCATTCACTTTTACGGTATTCGTTTCATTCGTTATTTCTTCTGGAATGACTCCGTGCAAAAGGGCTTCTCCAAAATCAAAACTTGAAGAATAGGATAAGCCTCTATCTTCATCGTGGGAATAATAAGTTGGTTTCCAACCAAATATCCCTTTTTCAAACTGGACTAATGAAACAGTATTTCCAGCTTCAAATAGTAGAAATGTAGAATTTTCGATAAGGTAAAATTGTTTATCGCTGATTTCACTATAAACAAATTCTTTCTTAAACTTTTCAAATGCTTCATCTACTGTTTTTGAACTTTGCCTAACTTCCCCAATACTTGCAAATAAGGCATACAATATAATTATAGCTAATATATTTAATGCTATTGTTTTTGTACGTTTTCCCATCTTACTTCTTCTCCCCCCTTTTTTAACTCTTAAAA
>NZ_LFZV01000001.1:4080686-4147322 GCF_001183965.1 Bacillus sp. FJAT-27916 | reverse complement strand
TAATATATTTAATGCTATTGTTTTTGTACGTTTTCCCATCTTACTTCTTCTCCCCCCTTTTTTTTTTTTACTCTTAAAATACTGAATTAACTTAATGTTACTTTCTCAGTTGCTCTTGTTAAACTAAACTGCCCCTTCATATTATAAGGTTTGACTGAATTTAACCTTATTAAATATTCTATTATGTTCCCTCGCATTCCTTTTCGTTTAATCATCTATGGTTTTAACAAGCAAATTAACAATGTTAATTGCTGTGTTATACGGCTTGTTATTTCTATTTTTCTCCCTCAAAAGAGAACCCGTTAGTCCATCAGCAGTGTTCCCTTATAGGGTAATGTTCAAGATGCGGCATACATTTTCTGCAGCAAAGGCTAGATTCTCTTCACCTGATTCAAGAGCTTCCTCTATGGTTGTCACACCTTTTAAGATACCGATAATAACATGGAAGCCATGTTCATAGAGTTCCTCTGTTCCTTTGCCTACCTTGCCAGCAAAGGCAATGACAGGAATGGAATATTTCTCAGCAATCTTCGCAACCCCATAGGGCGTCTTGCCAAATAAGGTTTGACCGTCAATACTGCCTTCACCCGTAAACACATAATCAGCATCCTTCATTACATTCTCAATGCCTGTATATTCAATGACAAGATCAATTCCTTTTTTCAAATCGGCATTCATGAAGGCAAGAAGACCTGCGCCCAGTCCACCAGCCGCTCCCGCCCCTTCACAGCCCGCAATATCTTTTCCAAGCTGCCTTTGAATCATCTCGGCATAATGAGCAAGATTACAGTCGAGCAGGCGGACCATTTCTGGTGTTGCTCCCTTTTGCGGACCAAAAACGGCTGATGCGCCGTTCTCCCCAATCAAGGGATTGGTCACATCACAGGCGACATCGATTTGCACCAACTTGAGTCGTTCATCCATTCTGCTTGTATCAATGGTATGAAGATGCCCAAGCGCTCCGCCGCCAAAGGGCAGCTCTTCTCCATCCTTATCCTTAAAGGAAACACCCAATGCCTGAAGCATGCCCGCTCCGCCGTCATTGGTGGCACTTCCGCCGATGCCAATCAGAAATCGTCTCGCCCCTCTGTCCAGAGCATCCTTGATCAGTTGACCTGTTCCAAAGGTAGTGGTCAGAAGCGGATTTCTATCAGCCGGTTTAATTAACTCGAGTCCGCTAGCTGCAGCCATCTCAATGACGGCTGTCTGTCCCTCACTAATCAGGCCATATTGCGCAGTTACGGCTTCACCTAATGGACCAATGACTTCTATGTGAATGATTTCGCCATTTGACTGGCTTACCAAGGATTCAACTGTTCCCTCTCCTCCGTCTGCCATGGGTACAGCTACACATTCGGCATTCGGAAAGACCGTCTTAATCCCTTTCTCCATCGCAAGGCATGCCTTTTTCGCTGACATACTTTCTTTAAATGAATCAGGTGCTAGTATAAATTTCATAAGAATCTGTCCCTTTCCTTTAGACTCGTTTCAATCATTCATCATGCCTTCATCAATTCTTCAGCATCCCGGCAAGCCTGTATAATGACTCTTCATCCTTAATCAAGTAATATCGCCGTTCCTTCTCCAAGTATCCCTTCTCACAAAACTGTGCAAGCACATGCAATAAATGACGGTAGGATACCCCTAAGTAATCACAGACGATAACATGCTTTTCCCGATAAAGCCCTTCATCTGCCGTTTGCAAAATAAAGTCGGCCAGTCTATTTTCAAGCGGATAGGCTAAAGTCTGTGAATATCTTTCTGCCATAATGGTTGCTTTCACGCTCAATACCTTTGTTAATTCCCTCAAGAATTTAGCATCCTCAAGCAGCTCGCTGCGGCATGGATGAAAGGGGAGAGCCAGGCATACCGTTCTTGTTGCTGCCTGGACACCCCTTGTATAATACACCTCATGCAGGAGCTCCATTTCGCCAATGAATTCATTCGTATGTACAAAGTTCAAGAGAGACGCTTTCCCATTCTGATGGGTGACATAGATTTTCGCCTTTCCTTCCATCACATAGAAGAGATATTCCGATCTCTGACCTTCCCAAATAATCCATTCATCTCGCTTGTATTCATGCACTTCAATCATTTTCTCAACTGAAGAAGCGAATAGATGAGCAATCGAATGCTGCTGTATATACTGCTCCCTTTTCTCACCTTTATAGATTTCCATGTTCCACCTCTGAAATATGAGAAATCTCATATTATTATTCTGTCTTTTCATGATACCATGCATACAAAGGGGGATACATAATGAACGCGCATCGTTGGATGAGTATACAATTCTTTAGTTTTTATGTGACATGGGGAATCTTCCTTCCCTATTGGACAGGCTGGCTGGTAGATGTGAAAGGAGTCTCGGTTGCAGAGGCGAGCTTGATCATGAGCTTAGGCCTTGTAGCAAGAGGGCTTTCTACCTTGTTTGTCTTCCCCTATTTATCAGGGAAGTTCACAAGCAAGGCTGTGCTTAATATGGCGGGGATTGC
The DNA here is from genome assembly GCF_001183965.1 of Bacillus sp. FJAT-27916. Taxonomy (GTDB): domain Bacteria; phylum Bacillota; class Bacilli; order Bacillales; family Pradoshiaceae; genus Pradoshia. The sequence goes on along the minus strand of NZ_LFZV01000001.1, from coordinate 4,144,830 downwards.
GACCGTCTTGTCCATTCTATGCTATATTCCGGCCGAATCCTTTATGAGCTTATTGATCGTTACACTGATCATTCATATTTTCTACCCAACATTGATGCCTGCCTTGGATAATGCGGCGACCGTTTTGGTACAGAATCATCAGCTTAGGGATTATGGGAAAAGCCGCCAATGGGGATCAACTGGGTTCATCGTTTCCGGTGTCCTGCTGACCGTCTTTACAGGCATGTATGGCGATAACATGATTTTATGGGGATTATTACTGACAGCCGCCATCTCTGTCGGACTTGGCTTTATGCGTGCACCGCTCATTTTGTCAGAGAAACCAAAGACTGACCTGCCGCAAACAGGCGGATGGATGAAATTATTCCGCATCAAGAACTTCCCATTGGTTCTGATGATTGTCATCCTGCTGCAGGCTGCCCATGCATCCTACTATAATTATGGCTATCTCTTCTTGCAGGAGATTGAAGCACCGAAATATTTAATCGGGGTCATCATCAATATTGCCGTTATTGCGGAGATTATTTTCTTCGCCATCGCGGATCGGAAATTCGGACGCTTCTCTGTCGGCTCACTATTGGCGATTGCCTCACTGGGTTCAACCATTCGCTGGGTGCTCGTATTTGCCTTCCCGAATGTGATCATGTTCTCGGTTGCGCAGCTCTTGCACTCTCTATCATTTGCAATGGGGCATTATGCCTTCATGAAATATTTGATTAAGTTTATCCCATCCGCCCATGTAGCAAAGGCACAGGGCTTATATTCAGCCTTTGCCCTCAGTTGGAGCACAGCTGTGTTTACAATATTTGGCGGATATTTATACGAAATTGAGCCGCAATATGCCTTCTTGGGCATGGTGATATGTACAATACCGTCCATGCTGCTGGCAGTTTATTATCGCAAATTAGAAAATAAAAAGAGCATCAGCAAATGATGTCATTTTTTAGAGAAGGGGCTACTATTAAAGCCCCTTTCTCATCCTTCTTACAGCCCTTCAGCAACTCACTTCCATCTCAATATTTAAACAACCTCGACCTATTTGATGTCTAAAAAATTGTACACTACCTAACCTGATCTTTTATTAACAATTTAATATGTCCTTATAACTTTCCATTTCACTTTGGCATGAATATTGCATGTATTTAAATAGTACCTGCTTTTTACCTAGTGGAAATACAAAAAGCAGTGCCATAAAAAAGGGGGAATAAGTGAATGAAGGTTAAAAAAAAGACAAGGTTTCTGTTCATCTGCCTGTTCGTGGTTTGTCTTGCTCTAGTAGGATGCCAACAGGACAATGAAAGCGGGTCAGAGTCACAGGGAAAAGAAACAAGCAGTGCCAATCAAGTATTGAAGGTTTCAGCAAATGATATTGCTACCATAAATACTCTTGGGAGCTATGATGTTCCTTCTTCCATTGTTATGAATAATATTTTTGAAGGACTCTACCGGCTCGATGAAAATAATGAGCCGACTCCAGGAATCGCTAAATCCTATGAGGTGAGTGATGATCAATTAAGCTACACATTCAAATTAAGGGAAGGGGCTGAATGGAGCAATGGGACGCCTGTTACTGCACATGATTTTGAATACGCATGGAAAAGAGCTCATTCCTCTTCAACATTAAGTCCATTCTCTTATCTCATGGCTCCGCTCAAGAACTCTATTGCCATCCAAACAAAGGATCATGAGCTGTTTGATAAAGTCGATGAACTAGGAATCAAGGCAACTGATGATTACACTCTTCAAGTTGAATTAGAAAATCCTTCTCCATACTTTTTAAGCCTGCTGACGACACCTGTTTTCTTCCCACAAAATCAAGAATTCGTTGAATCACAAGGTGAAAATTATGCCTTGGGAACTGATCATTTAATCTATAACGGACCATTTACATTGGAAGACTGGAAACAAGGGGCAAGCTGGACTTATAAGAAAAACAAAGACTATTGGGGTGCCGAAAGCGTCGCAATTGACTCGATTGAGGCAAATGTCATAAATGATACAGCCACTGCTGTAAATATGTTTGAATCAGGCGAACTGGATGCTATTGGCTTATCAGCTGAATTTGTCGATCAATATTCTTCGACTCCTGAATATAAGAGCTCACTCGACCCTACTGTCTATTTCATCCGCATGAATCAGCAAAATAAGTATTTAGCCAATGTGAATATCCGTAAGGCACTCGATTTAGGATGGAACAAAAAAGACATTGAATCCATTTTGAACAATGGCTCCTTGGCTGCCCATTTCGTCGTACCTAAGGAATTCACGAAAGATGAGAGCGGTAAGGATTTTCGAGCGAAGTATGATGGATTTAACGAAACGAATACCCAAGAAGCAACAGAATATTGGAATAAGGGGCTTAAGGAATTAGGCGTCAAGGAAATCGAGCTTGAGCTGTTAAGCTATGATAGCGATATAACGAAAACCGTTGCACAATATGTCAAAAATCAGCTAGAAAAGAATTTGCCAGGATTAACACTCAACGTAAACCAGCAGCCGTCCAAACAGAAGCTAGACCTAGAGGCAAAACAAGATTACGAATTATCGTATAGCGGATGGAGCCCGGATTATCATGACCCGATTTCGTTTCTGGAAATCTTCCACACAAATAACCCTTATAACTGGATGAATTTCTCCAACAAGGAATTTGACCAGCTGATTGACGCAGCTTATAAGGAAACGGATATTGCCAAGCGTTGGGGTAATTTACAGGAAGCTGAGCGAATTCTCATTGAAGAGAATGCCGCAGTTTCTCCAATGTTCCAAGCAGGAAAGACCACCTTAACGAAGACGAATGTCAAAGGCATTGCTGACCACCCATATGGCGGCAATAAAACGTATAAATGGGTCAAGATTAATTAAGTAATTCGTCATGAAAGGGGTGCTCCATGCCGGAAGCACCCCCTTTTTATACAATCTTATCCAAGAAAATAAATAGAAGCCAAGCAGGACAAAAGTAGAAGACATCCTCCTGAATTGACTAATATTTGCGGGAATAGCAGTTGGGACGTTTTATGGTTTTGCATCTCCCCTTCATCTCTTTCTAAAATGTATTCTCCTAATTTCCCAGAATGCTTAAAAAATCTCCTAAAGCTCGTAATTGTCAGATGATAGGCTCCTTTTTGAAGCAATAAGCCTATTATGCCAAAACAAAAAATAGCTAAGGCGACAAAAAACAGACTGTTCACAAAACCAATCCAAAGCGGCTCTGATTGCTTAAAGGTAAGTAAAAGCGAACAACCAATAGCTGTAACGAGAACAAGTATGTATCTCCCTTTTCTATTCATCCTCATCCCTCCAGAGGAAAGACTATTTCATGCCTTTGGTAATTGATTCATATTTTCTTACATTCTCAAATTCCTTCTCTGAGCATAAAATCCAGTGGTCATCCCCGACTTCGCGAAATACTCGTTCCCTTTCTTGGTTATATTCCGCTTCCTGAAAGACAATCCTTTCCCTTTGTCTCTCAACCGCTGGATCCGGAATAGGATTAGCAGATAATAGAGCCTTTGTATAAGGATGGAGAGGGTTTTTATATAACTCACTGCTCTTGGCTAATTCAACTATCTGACCCTTATACATAACACCAATCCGATCGCTAATGTATTTCACCATCGATAAATCATGTGCGATGAACAGGAAGGTTAATTCCCGCTCCTCCTGAATCGACTTAAGCAGGTTTACTACTTGTGCTTGTATGGAGACATCCAAGGCAGAAATTGGCTCATCCGCAATGATTAAGCTTGGATTAACAGCCAAAGCGCGGGCAATCCCAATCCGTTGGCGTTGTCCGCCGCTAAACTCATGCGGATAACGACTCGCATGCTTCCTGCTTAGTCCCACCGTTTCAAGCAATTCAACTATCTCTTTATTCCGCTCGTTCCTGCTCTTAAATAAGCGGTGAATATCAATCCCCTCACCGATAATATCACTAACGGTTAATCGTGGGTTTAAGGATGAATAGGGGTCTTGAAATATCATCTGCATATTCCGCTTAGCCGCTTGCCAATCATCATTGGACTTAATATTCTGGAAATCCTTTCCCCTGAATTTAATACTCCCTCCATCTGCCTGCAGTAATCCAATGATTGTCCTGCCCAAGGTCGATTTTCCACTGCCGGACTCGCCGACAATCCCAACGGTCTCTCCCTTATACACATCAAGGCTTATTCCATTTACCGCATGAAGAAGCTTGCCCCTGCCAATTTTAAAAATCTTGCTGACATTGCTTAGCTCAAGAACCTTTTCAGTCGATTGTCTCTTATCCTTTACTGCTTCATTTTTCGCCTTCTCCTTTTGTTTTTGTCCCATACTTCCCGTGAGATCGAGCTTCGGGGCATCTGGGTGCAACAGCCATGTGGAAGCATAATGGGTTTCTGACAATTGAAAGGCTGGCGGCTCCATCTCAAAATCAACCTCTAAAGCAAGTCTGTTCCTCGGCGCGAATGGGTCTCCCTTCGGCAAGGCTGATAAATCCGGCGGACTTCCTGGTATTGAAAATAATGCCCCCGCCTCTTCATGCAAACTTGGCATCGATGCCAATAATCCATATGTATATGGATGCCTCGGCTCAGAGAAGATTTCATCGACTGTTCCTGTTTCAATGATCTTTCCCGCATACATGACCATTACGCGATCGGCCATATTAGCAACAACCCCAAAGTCATGGGTTATGAAGATAATCGAAGTTCCAAGCTTTTTTTGAATATCCTTCAATAACTCTAAAATTTGAGCCTGCACAGTAACATCTAAGGCAGTCGTCGGCTCATCTGCAATCAGGATTTTCGGATTACACGCAAGAGCCATCGCGATGGCAGCCCTCTGCCGCATCCCTCCGGAGAACTGGTGGGGGTAATGCTTATAGCGAATATGCGGCTCAGAAATGCCCACTAGCTCTAGCAATTCTATGACCCTTTTCCTCGACTCACTTTTTTTATAGTTTTGATGAGCAACCAGCCCCTCGCCAATTTGGGCGCCGATGGTCATCGTCGGGTTAAGCGACGACATCGGGTCTTGAAAAATCATCGATATCTTGGACCCTTGTACCTTCTTCATTTCCCTTTTCGACAATGAAAGAAGGTTTCTGCCCTCAAACAATATTTCACCAGCTTCAATCTTTCCAGCAGGCTCCTTAATCAAGCGCATAATCGCTTTTGATGTGACGGATTTGCCAGAGCCTGATTCCCCCACAATGGCAATTGTTTCTCCTTTATGTACATGAAAGGAAACGCCGCGAACTGCATGGACTTTCCCATAATCGGTTCGAAAAGAAACGTGTAAATTATTTACCTCTAAGATTTTCTCCATGCGTTATCTTCCACCTCTTTTATCTTTTTCGTGACCTAGGGTCGAGCGCGTCGCGCAGCCCATCGCCAATTAAATTGAAACTAATCATAATCAAGCTGATTACAACAGAAGAAATAACCATTTGGTGTGGATAAATTCTCATATATTTAAAGCCATCATTCACAATGGTTCCTAAAGAGGCTGTCGGCGGCTGAAGTCCCAGTCCGATAAAGCTTAAAAAGGCTTCTGAGAACACGGCTCCAGGTATAGAGAAGGAAACCGTTATAATAATTGGACCTAGTGTATTCGGCAATAAATTCCGAAAAATCAGCCGTCTATCCTTTGCCCCAAGTGTTCGTGATGCCAAAACAAACTCTTGCTCTTTTAATTTCAACATGTTCCCGCGGACAATCCTTGCCATGCCAGTCCACCCGGCAAGGCCCATCGCAATCGTTAACGTAATGATGCCCGGCTTCAAAACAAGAATCAGCATGATGATAATAATGAGCTGTGGAATACCAATTAAAATTTCAATGATCCGTTGCATGATATTATCAACCCTACCGCCATAATAAGCAGAAATACTTCCATAGGAGATGCCAATGATTATGTCAATGAGGGTTGCCAACAAGGCAATATATAAGGATACTCTCGTTCCCTCCCATACTCTTGTCCATATATCCCTTCCTAGCTCATCGGTGCCAAACCAGAAATTTGTCGTTATGTTCTTTTGTTCATATTGGTCAACTCCTCGAGTATCAACCCCATCAAAGGGCAGCCATGAAACCGACTCGAGCAGTGAAATTTTTGGAGGCAGATTAGCCCTGCTTATATCTTGATCATCATATCCATGTTCATTAAAATATGGACCCAATATGGCTAAGAAAAGCAGAAGTAACAGAATGATGAAACCTGTTAAGGCCACTTTATTTTGTTTGAACCTTCTCCCAACTCCGCTCCAATAAGATGTATTCTCTGCTGATAGCTGATCATACATGACAGGCCTATTTTCTGCCACCTTGAATAATTTTTTAGGCACAATAGTGTTTGGCTCCATCATTTCCCTCCATCCATTAAGCGAATTCTTGGATCGATTAGTCCATATAGAATATCGACAATGAGCGTTGCGATAATGAATAATGCGCTATATAGCAAGGTAGTCCCCATGATGACAGGGTAATCATTGGTCATGATCGATTTAACAAATTGTTCCCCAATTCCGGGAATGCCAAAGATTTTTTCAATGACTAATGAACCTGTCATTAAACTGACTAATAAAGGACCTAATATCGTAATAACGGGGATAATGGCATTACGAATACAATGACGAATGACAATCGCCCACCCTGACAGCCCCTTTGCTTCAGCAGTCAACAAATAATCTTGATTGATAACCTCAAGCATTTCTGTCCTCATATATCTGGCTATGACGGCAACAATCGATACGGCCAAGGTTAGTGTCGGCAAAATCGTATACTCGAACCCATTCCACATGGCGACAGGAAGCCAATTTAACTTCACGCCAATCCAATATTGCAGGAATCCGGCAAAAACAAAGGATGGAATAGCAATTCCTGCGACCGATAAGATCATCACGCCATAATCGATAAAGGAATTATGCCTTAAAGCGGCAATAATTCCAATGACAACGCCTACAATGGTCCCCAGCACTAAGGCCTGGATACCAAGCTGTGCTGAAGGACCAAGCCGTTCCGCAAATATATTCATGACAGGGCGTCCATCAAATTGAAATGATACTCCTAGATCTCCCTTGAAAATATTCGTCATATATTTAAAATACTGATAGGAAACTGGTTCATCTAAGCCATACTTTTCATAAAGCCTCTCTCTTTGGTCAGGACTTAATTTCGCATCATTAAATGGCGAACCGGGCAAAGTCTGCATGAGGTAAAAAGAGAATGTTGCAATAAGAAAAAATGTTAAAAATGCATAAATGATTCTTTGTGATATGTACCGTACCATTTCTTCCCTCCTGATTAAATTTACCGTTCCATGAGCAAATCCTTAATGGATTAAACAGCCGCCCTCCTCTCTAGATTGTTTCACTCTATATACAAGCAAGAATCATGCCAACTTGTTAAAAGGGTAAATTTTACAATGCATGACGAAGATTGTATAATAGCTTTATATATTTTAGAAATATTCAGAAAATAAGAATGATAGGTGAGCCCTTTATGAGCACTCTTTTGCCAAATATTCAAAGCGTGACAAAATCCGACATTGTATTCCTTGAATGGCAGCAATCAAACGCGCTAGAAATCGGTGACTTATCCACTAAACCTCCCATTCTATGGACAAAGTCCCCTCAAGAAGAATTTTTCTATTATAACCATTGCTATGCAGCTGAAACAGCTATATCTTCTCGACTTCCATGGATAAAGACTCAGCTCATCAGCAAGGATACACCCTTACATATCGTCATCCCTCTTTTATCAGACCATGAAATTGTACTCGTCGAGGATAAAAACACCGTCATTGGATACGTAAAAAGCGGTGATCTGTTAGAGAAAATTTTTGAAACCTATCAACACCTATATGCTTACTATGAAACGATCCTCGAAACAACTGACAATGCTATATCCATCATCAATCACGAAGAAAAAATGATTGCCTGGACCTCCTCTGCAGAATATATCTTCAACATTCCCAGGGAAGAGATAATCGGAAAACCCGCCACTGATTTCTTTGCATTGGAAATGCTCCAATCATTAAAAACCCTCCGAACCGGAGAGTCCGTTTACCGAATTCAGCATCAGCCAAGGGAACATATATTTGTTCTCATTAATTCAAATCCGGTTATCCATAAAGATCGCATTATCGGTGCCGTTTCTGCAGAAACCGATATTACCTCTCAAATTCTCTTACAACAGGAACTCATCCATATGTCTAGCAAACTCATTGATTTACAAAATAAAGTATCAAAGCTAACCCCTTCAGAGGACCCTTTTATCCATATCGTAAGCCGCAGCCAATCTATTAAAAATATGATTGAAATGGTTAAAAAGGTCAGCACCACAAGAACTCCTGTCTTACTCACAGGCGAAAGTGGTGTCGGCAAGGAGGTATTCTCCAAAGCTATTCACGACTGCAGTGAGGAAAGGCACGGTCCCTTTATTGCCATCAACTGCGGAGCTATACCGCCATCCTTATTTGAGAGTGAATTATTCGGCTATGAAGGAGGCGCATTTTCAGGGTCCAACCCTAAAGGCAAAAAGGGAAAATTCGAATTGGCCAACGGAGGCACATTACTCCTCGATGAAATTGGCGAAATCTCATTAGACATGCAGGTGAAGCTGCTCCGTGTTATTGAGGAGAAGACGTATTATCAAGTAGGCGGAACGAAAACATGGAGTGTCAATTGCAGAATTATTGCTGCAACCAACCAAAACCTTGAGAGGATGATAGAGGAAGGCACATTCCGTAAGGATCTCTATTATAGGCTGCAGGTCATCTCCCTTGATATCCCTCCGCTGCGCAAACGAAAAGAAGATCTATTCGAACTAATTCAGACCTTTTTACATGAATTCTCTGTGACCCATCATCAGCACATCAAACATTTCCCTGATGATGTCTTTCAAGCATTATTAAACTATGACTGGCCTGGCAACATAAGAGAGCTGAGAAATACAATCGAACGCCTAGTTATCTTCTCTATCGATGGTGAAATCAAAAAAGAGCATCTTCCGAACTCAATCCTAAGGCATGCACAAACTGCCCTTTCTACAATTGAAGAAGAACCTAACTCCCCCTTTCAAGCAAAATTGGACGCCTTTGAAAGAAAGCTGATCTTAGAGCAATTGCAGCAGGTCCACGGCAACAAAAACAAGCTCGCAAAAAAATTAGGTATCTCCAGGGCTACGCTCTACAATAAAATGAATCGGTTGAATATATAGCCTTCCTTTCTCCCTGTATATTCTGTGCGATTATTTTCTTTCAATCTACTGGCCTTTGGCATGATTGGTGTTCCCTTAAATAGGACATTAAAATTTTTTTCTAGGAATGCAAATGGAAATTAGATTTTTTAAGTTCATTTTTTGGTTGTGTATAATTTTTAAGATAAGCAGAGATTTGTTGTCTATTTTTTTAGACAAACCTATAAATATGATTCATTCCTTCTTGGCACAATAAGTCGTAAAGAAATGCTGCATTCACAATAAATAAACCCTATTAGCCATTTCCTCCGTATTATTTGAGTATCCTAAAGATGTGTTGTATGTGATTCAAGGTCAATGGAATTAGGTAAATGACTTTTTAAAGGAGGTTTATGATGGCTTCAGGTCAGCCCTTTATATTGGTAAAGCTGCTTTTCACTCTTAAAGCCTGCTAGCCATCGAATTCCTATCAACTAAAAAAAAGCAGGCGGTCCACCAATCAAGTTGGTTTCTCCGCCTGCTTAAATATCATTTTATAGTCTAGTATCCCACTTATTGCACCAGACGTTTTCATTTGGTGTTCCTTTGAAGTCGGATTCACCCATAATTTTGTCGATAACCGCTTTAATCGTGATGTCTGTATCTTTATATGCGTTGATATAGGCTTTAACCATAGGGACATCGGTTAAGTGTGTTGTAAAGTTAAGTGATACGAAAACAGTTGGCACTTCATGTACATACCAAGGGATTTCGTTCGCCATAGCTGCTTTCCATCTGATGCGGTAGTTATTTTCTGCACCATAACCAACTACATTAGCGAATACTAGGGCTGCATCTACTTCTTCACGATATTTCAATGTAGCGCCTTTAATACGCGTGTTACCTTCGTTAACGGTTACTTCAAAGCCTCTGCTTTCTAGCTCTTTCACAATATAGGTAAGCGTTTTGTCATCGCCTTCATAAATGCCGCCCTTTTCTCCTTCTAAGAAATACAGACGAATACGTTTATGTGTTTCTGGGCGAATTGGCAGCTGATCCAATGTGTTTTTAACAAGCGTAATTCCTTTGTCAGCTGCTTGTTTAGCACGTTCAATATGGTCCTCACAGCCAATAACTTTTAAATCTTCTTCATCACGGAAGATCGAACCGTCTTGTTGTGCTTTGTGCAAGCCAAGTGTCGCTTTGAAGCCCAAGATTCTTTCTAAAGCATCTTGAAGACGTTCTTCTGTGATGATGCCGTTTTTGTAACCATTCAACATGAAGTTATAGTCTTCATCAATATCATTGAAGAACAAGAACATATCACAGCCGGCTGCAATGGATTGCGGTACATATTCTTCACGTCTCATAGCTGCCGTCATTCCAAGCATGTGAGAAGCATCTGTCAGTACCAAGCCGTTGAAGCCTAATTTGCCTTTTAGGAGGCCATTGATTAATTCCGGTGCTAATGTAGCTGGTAGAATATCACGGTCTTCTAGCTCAGGCACCAATGCTTTTTGATATTCCGGTAAAGCGATATGACCGGCCATGATGGAATGTACCCCATTTTCAATATGGTTGCGGTATACTTCACCAAAGGATTTTTCCCATTCATCAACAGATAGTTCATTCACGCCCATAACTAAGTGCTGGTCGCGTTCCTCTGTACCATCGCCAGGCCAGTGCTTGATGCATACTCCTACATTACTTTCTGTCAGCCCTTTAATGTATGAATTTGTGTGCTTAATTACGGTTTCAGCATTTGTACCATATGCACGCGTGTTAACGATGGTATTTCTCCAGTTTTTCAAAATATCAACACATGGGTCAAAGTTCCAGTTAACACCGACTGCATGCGCTTCACGTCCGCTGACATAACCCGCGTCAAAAGATACTTGTTCATCACCGGAAGCTTCACACATAGCAGCAGATGCCACATAAGTGCCGTCGTTAACCGCACCATTACCGCCAGCATCACAGTTCGCCGCTACGAGCAATGGAATTTTGGAATCCTTTTGCAGGTCGTTGATAAGCGCTTGTACTTTATCAGATGTAGCGCCCATGTAACGAGCTCCACCAATATGATACTTTTCAAGAAGTTCTTTGTTGGTGAACTCATTTCCGCTGAATTTATCATCTCCGAAGAAGAACAAGTTAATGAATAACTGGCCGATTTTCTCTTCGACAGTCATTCCAGCAATCGTATCTTTCACCCATTTGATATCTTCATCAGAAAGATTATAAGGCTTTGCCTTTAAATCAACTTTGGGCATCGGAATGTTTTTAGCAATCTTTTGAATCATCCGTATTTCCTCCAAACCTTACTTCAAGTTATCGTTAAATTCCTGGATCAGCTGCTGCTGATAATCACCCGCAAAGCTTCCATCTAGGAATTTTGCTAATGCTTCATCTCTGAAACGATCCCATGAGAACTTCTCTTTCCCAACAAGAATCGGGTAATAAAGAACGTCATTTACTTCTGCAGCAGATAAGTCTCCAGGAGCATCTCCAATCATCAATACATGTGTATTCTCATAGCCGAATTTCTTCAATTGCTCGATGCAATAGGCTTTCGTACCAGCCTCTTGACCAAGCATGACATCAACATGTACAGAAAGTTCATGTCTTGTCCATTCATCAAGTACAGCTGCGCCGTTAGCTGATGAAACAATCGCTACGTCTGCCACATTATTAGCCGTTTCCAATCCAGCTTTAGCGCCTTCAACAGGTTTATCATTACCTGCGAGTTCTTCCTCAATGGTACGGTTAACCGCATGGCTCCATTCTAAAGCCTTCTTTAATTGCTCATCATTCGTTTCAGCAATGGCTCTTTCAAGTGAAGGATTGGAAAGCTCATTTGTTGTTTCAGTCCACTTTTTAAAGGAAGAGATATCAGGCATTTCAATACCTTCTTTTTCTAACGCTTCAAATGTAGCGACAACCCCTTTAAAGCGGTTAATTCCTCTTGTTCTTGTGTAAAGATTGATATCATTCCATACTTTAAGGAAGTGATCTTTAATAGAATGAAGCTCCCAAACGTCAACTGCGCGTGGCCCAAAAGCTTCCTCGTGTTTTACCCCCATCGTATCCATGGCACAGCCATCAGAGTCAACACAAACTAAAAAGTTTTTCGTCTTTTGAAATTCTTGAATCGTATCTTTCATGAATAAAAACCTCTTTATCATTGGGTTTGTTTTTTGCCATTTGAAAATAAAGGTTGCTAATCCAATAAATTAGATTAACAACCTTTCATTCAGCATAAGAATCTGATTAGATTAAACGCCAGAGTAAGAAGAGAATCCGCCATCGATTGGAATAACGACGCCAGTTACGAAGCTTGCTGCCTCTTCACTCGCTAGGTATAACAATCCGCCAACTAATTCTTCTGGCTCACCGAAGCGTTCCATTGGAGTGCTGTTAAGAATTTTTCCTGCTCTAGCAGATGGAGTGCCATCTTCATTGAACAATAATTTTTCATTTTGTTTTGTAACAAGGAATCCTGGTGCAATCGCATTAACACGAATGCCAGCTTTCGCAAAGTAAGTTGCACACCATTGTGTGAAGTTACTGATTGCTGCTTTCGCTCCGCTGTATGCAGGGATTTTTGTTAAAGGTGTGTAAGCATTCATAGAAGAGATGTTAATGATGTTTGCACCTTTTTTCCCGATCATATCTTGTGCGAAGACTTGAGAAGGAAGAAGAGTACCTAAGAAGTTAAGGTCGAATACGAAGCTAACTCCTTTAGGGTCTAAATCAAAGAATGTTTTCATTTCTGGATTGTTCTTTACAGCTTCTGCATTGTAGAACTCATCATCTGTTGTACCTTTTGGATTGTTTCCGCCAGCATTGTTGACAAGAATATCCACTGTTCCAAGTTCTTTATTCACGATTTCTCTTGCAGCTTCAAGAGCTTCCTTATCTAATACGTTAGCAGCAACACCGATTGCTGTTCCGCCAGCCGCATTAATTTCAGCAGCAACCTTATCTGCTGCTTCTTGCATAAGGTCCATAACCGCTACTTTTGCTCCGCATTCTGCCAAAGCTTTTGCGAAATAAGAACCTAATACACCGCCGCCGCCAGTTACAGCTGCAACTTTACCTGTTAAATCCATTTTGAATGGAACTGCCATGTCCGTATCCTCCTTTAATATAACGCATCAATTATTTTCTGTTTTTTTGTTCTGCTTCCCATAGACCATGTAAGTATGTTGCACCTAGTGCACGATCATATAAGCCGTAGCCTGGTTTTCCTGTTTCGCCCCAGATCATTCTTCCGTGGTCAGGACGGATTGGGCCTGTGTAATTGAAGTCTGCCATCGCTTTAATCACTTCATACATATCAACGGAACCGTACTCAGATGGGTGAGCACTTTCTTCAAATGACATTCCGCCAGTTAATTTAACGTTACGAGCATGTACAAAGTTTACGCGGTCTTTTTTACCGAAGTAACGAAGCATTTCAGGGAAATCGTTCTCAGGATGTGAACCAAGGGAACCGCTGCACATTGTCAAGCCGTTATAAGGGCTGTCATATAGGTTAACGAATCTTTCCAAGTTTTCTTTGTTTGTGATGATACGTGGTAATCCAAAGATATCGAATGGAGGATCATCCGGGTGGATGGCCATTTTCACGCCAGCTTCTTCTGCAACTGGGATGATTTCTTTAATGAAGTACTCAAGGTTTTCCCAAAGTTTTTCATGATCCACGTTTTTGTAGTGATCGAATAATTGTTGAAGGTCTTCTTTCTTATAGCTAGAATCCCAGCCTGGTAAAGAAAGTTCACCTGTTAATGGATCCATTTTCTTCGCTACTTCTTCTTCGAAGATAAGAGCTGTAGAACCATCTGGAAGACGGTATTCTAAGTCAGTACGTGTCCAGTCAAAGATTGGCATGAAGTTGTAGCATACAACTGGAATGCCAGCTTTTCCAAGGTTACGTAGAGTTGTTTTATAGTTCTCGATATATTTATCACGAGTTGGCAAACCGATTTTGATATCTTCATGAACCGGTACACTCTCGATAACAGAAATATGAAGACCTGCATCTTCTACAGTCTTTTTCAATTCCTCGATTTTATCCATCGGCCAAGCTTCACCAACCGGGATATCATAAATAGCTGTTACAATTCCCTTCATGCCTGGAATTTGGCGAATATATTCAAGCGGAATTGTATCTGTCTTTCCATACCAACGAAAACTCATTTCCATAATTAAGTTCCTCCTCTAGGTCAAACTACTTCGATTACGAAGTAGTTTCTCGCGTTGTTATAACAAATGCCTTCTATTAGGTTTTTCAGCATTTCTTGATCATTTGGAATTTCCCCTGCTTCCACCCATTGACCAACTAGGTTACATAGAATTCGGCGGAAGTATTCATGTCTGCTGTAAGAGATAAAGCTGCGTGAATCTGTCAGCATTCCGACGAAGTGGCTTAATAGCCCTTGGTCAGCAAGCGCCGTTAATTGGCGAATCATGCCTGGTTTTGTGTCATTGAACCACCATCCAGAACCGAATTGAATTCTGCCTGCGATTCCTTCCTCATTGACTTGGAAGTTTTGAATCGTAGTCCCAATCAATTCGTTATAAATTGGGTTCAAGTTATATAGAATCGTTCTAGGCAAGGAATCATTCAGCTCCATCGCATCGAGAAGGGCATTTAATGGTGCTGCCACTTCCCCTTGGTCGCTGATGGAATCAAAGCCTGCATCAGGTCCAAGCTTGCGGAACATTTTTGTATTGTTGTTCCGGATTGCCCCAAAGTGGATTTGCATAGCCCAACCGCGCTCTTTGTAGGCCTTTGCCAAACTCATTAATAGGGCTGTTTTAAATTTATTCTCATCTTCCAGGCTTACAGCTTTACCGCTGCGCCCCGCTTCATAAATACCGTTCAGTTCACTTTCTTCAAACTCAGCGTATGGAATCTCAGACACCCCATGGTCTGATACTCGACAACCGCTTTCATGGAAGTATTGAACTCTCTCTAGTAATGCCTGCTCAAAGGCCTCATACGTTTCTAATGATTTTCCAGTTACCTTCTCAAGTGTTTCTACAAAAGGAACGAATGTTGCCTTATTGATCTCTAACCCTTTATCAGGTCGGAAGGATGGCAATACCTTCACCGGAAAATCAGGAAGCTCAGCGATTTGCTGATGATATTTCAAGTCATCAGTCGGTTCATCTGTTGTCCCGATTACTTTAACATTTGACCGTTTGATAAGAGCTTGTACAGAATATTCATCCTGCTGCAGCAATTCATTGCAACGATTCCATATGTCTTCCCATGTATGCTCATTCAATAGCTCTTCAATACCAAAGTATTTCTTCAGCTCAATATGAGTCCAATGATACAAGGCATTCCCAATTGTATGAGGGACCGTTTTCGCCCAAGCAGCAAATTTCTCCTTTGGATCCGCATCGCCTGTGATATATTCTTCACCAACCCCGTGCGCTCGCATGGCTCTCCATTTGTAATGATCGCCTTCAAGCCATAGCTCGGTAATATTATTGAATTTACGATTCTCCGCGATATCCTTTGGGGATAGATGGCAATGATAATCATAGATTGGCATATCTTTTGCATATGTGTGATACAACCGGACGGCTGTTTCATTGTTTAACATAAAGTTTTCATGAATAAACGAAGTCAAACAGAATCCCTCCTCTATTGGCATTCAACTAGGCTGGCCGCCCCGCCGTTCTAAGCGATGCAGCCGAACCTTATTATTCAGCTTTTACAGAAGCCAGCTTGTTAACGAATTGACGTGCAACTTCTTGAACGGAGCTGTAATCACCGTCTTTAACCCCTTTTGTCAGAGCACTTCCGATACCGACTGCAAATGCGCCGTTATTGACCCATTGATCAAGGTTGTCAATGCTGACACCGCCTGATGGCATAAGCTCAACATGAGGAATCGGACCCTTCACATCCTTTAAGAATCCTGGTCCCATCAAGCTTCCTGGGAATAGCTTCACAACATCTACGCCGGATTCCAGCGCCTGCATGATCTCTGTTACAGACCCGCATCCAGGTAGATATGGAATCGCATAGCGGTTGCATACTTCGGCAATATCGCTGTTAAAGTGAGGGCTTACAATGTAACGCGCACCTTTCATAATCGCGATACGGGCTGTTTCCCCATCAAGGACAGTTCCTGCTCCAACAACCATATTAGGGTTCCCCATTTGTACTAGCTCAGCAATGGCATCCTCTGCACCAGGGGTTGAGAAGGTGATTTCTAGAGATCGAATACCGCCTTGGAATGCCTGTTTTGATATTTCTACTGCATCTTCTTTATTTTTTCCGCGGATAACCGCTACTAAATAGCCGTCATGTATATCGCTTAAAATTTGATGTTTTTGCAACATAACATCCACCTCTTCCATTTCTTTGGTGAGGAATCGTCCATCACCAGTTGCAAACAATTCCTTTGAAATGCGCTGCTTCTTCCAAAATTGGCTCATTTCGTTATCGACACTATTCTTTACTAATGCCTCGTTTTTAAAAAGAGAATGAATCCTTAACTATTCGGCTTTATAAGAAGCATCGCCTTGTATACTTGTATACTAGCATGTGCTTACTGGCATTTCAAGTAAAAAAAGTGCGTATAGTACAGGGTTTTTCTCTCTTGAATTCCCCTATGCTTGTATCTCAGCGATATATTGGTTATCCTGAATAAATAAACCAAATTGCCATCGGGGATTAGCTATTTAGGGCTCAATATCATCCTAAATGCAGATTAGGTTCTGCTATGTGAAACGCCTTACTTCTCATTCGCCCATGCAAAAAACACCTATCATTTCAATTCGGCTCTGCCAAAATCGAGTTGAAATGATAGGTGTTTTTTATTTGTTACATAATAATAAATCCGTATCTTTTTGCCATTATCCTACGAAGTTGCGGACTCACCTTCAATAGAATCAAAGTAATGGATATAAGGGCTTCCCTCTTTATATAGATCATCCCAAAGCCTAGTAGCTTCAATAATATGAAGATTCACAACATCCTCTACTTGGTCACATCTTTTATGTTCAAGAATATCAATGATGGTTTCATGCTGCTTAATAGCCTCACTAAAATTATGCTCGATTTCCGATAAAAGCCTCATGCGGTTATAGTGAGTACTTATTCTCGTAATGGCTTCCCAGATATGTTCCTTCTTATTTGCCTTAAAAATGATACGGTGAAACTCTTTATCAAGCAGATGGAAATCGGCTTCTTTACCACTTTGTCCAAGCAAGCCTTTTTGAAGAGCTACATTTTTCTTCAAATCATACAATGCTATATCTGGAAAAGATTCGCAAGCCAGTTTAAGTACCTCTTTTTCCAAAATATATCTCATGAAAGAAGCTTCCTTAATGAGCTGAAGGTTTATTTTGGATATATATGTACCCACTTGCGGAATCACTTCAATCAAGTGCTCTTCGCGTAATTTAGCTAGAACTTCTCGAACTGGAGTACGAGATAAGCTTAAGGCCTCTGCTAGCTCAACTTCACTTATTGCCTGTCCAGGCTCTAACTCTAAAGACATAATAGAATCCTTTATCACCCTATAGGCATAATCTTTATTATTCTCTCCCGGAAGCTTTGGCGACACTTTCACCATTGTGCTCACTCCCTCTATTATCGATCATGTATTCTTTCATCATATCACGGCAATCTGCCATGGTTCAATAAAATGTCAAAAAGATCGAATACAATAGGACAACGATTTCAAATTGCCAGCAAAATCGACAGCTAATACTACCTGAATATCACATCTAATATTATCGTAAAATTCTTTTGAATATACCTATATACGAATAAAAATGAGACAAAATCCCTTTTCATAAAATATGCCTTAAAAAGAGATTTTGTCTCTGAGTCAGTTAATAATCTTTTTCGATATGATTCGTATATAATTAAGCCGTTTGTTTCTTTCTGTTTTCAGCTAAATCTACTGCCAATTGTTCTGAACGTTTTTTATTTAACGGATAAAGGAACATTAGGACTAAGAACACGAGCCCAAGTACAATTGCAGGTACTAATGTTGCCAACATATGAATTCCATTTAGAGTTCCTGTTGTTTGTACTGTTAATTCTGCGTTGTAGCCGACAGCTGCAATCGCTGCACCGCCAAGACCACCTGCAACAGCTTGTCCAATTTTACGAGCCATTGAATAGATCGAATAAATTGTTCCATCTTCACGTAAACCTGTTAAATATTCGTGGTAATCGATAACATCTGTAACGAATGCCCAAATAACAAGGTTAAATGTACCGTAACCAAGCATTGCAACTGTTAAGATAGCAATGAATGATGTCATACTTAAGTCTGAGAATACATATAAAAGAGCATAGGCAGCAGCACCAACTAATACACCAAAAGATGCCACTTCTTTTTTACCAAATTTCTTAACCAGCTTAAGGATGAATGGCGCCATTGCAAACACGGCTGCGGATTGTAAGAACCCAACAATACTTAGGCCTTTCGTATTTCCAAAGTAATCTTTAAATAAGTAAACATTTACCGCTCCGATAAACATGATAATAACCATGAATGTTAATGAAGCGACAAGGAACCAAAGTAAAGGTTTGTTTTTAATGATACCTTTTATTGTCTCACTTGTTTTCACTTTAGGCTGATCATCTTTATCAGCAAGAGTAACACGTTCTACTGTTAAATGATAACATCCCATGTAACAAGCAATCGCTAAAATACCGAAAATAACAGCAGCTAATAAGAAGCGGTTTGCTGATGCTTCGTTATCAACAAACAAAATGATTGGCCCTAAAACGTTAATGACTAGTCCTGCCATTTGTGATCCCACTGTTCTCCAAGAAGATAAAGCAGTACGCTCTACAGGATCAGCTGTCATAACAGAAGCCATTGAGCCATAAGGAATATTTACAGTACTGTATAATGTTCCCCATAAAATATAACTTACATAGGCATATGCTAGATAGAATCCATTAGACATCCCTGGAATATAAACAAACATTAATACACCTGTGATGACTAACGGAAAGGACATTCTAAAGATCCACGGTCTAAATTTACCATGAACTCCAGCTTTTCTTGTGTCAATAAAACGACCCCAAGCCACATCAGCAAATGCATCCCATAATCGTGCAATCGCGAACAATCCGCCGACTGCCAAAGGATTAAGATGATAAACATCCGTATAGAATACCATCAAATAACTTGCCACGAGCATGAAGAAGAAATCGTTTCCAAAATCCCCGAACAAATAGCCCATTTTGTCTCTAAGACCGAATTGTCTCATTATGTTTCACCTCTAATTTTTATAATCTCCACTATCAAGTTGGTTTTTATTCGCAAATGAAATGTAATCAAATAGATAGTCTTTTTGACTTTGTGAAATATTGAGCAATAAATCTAAAAAAAATTTATCCTCGTTTTACTAGATTTGATTACTAACCTCCTCTTAGCTTCGATATACTAGTATACTAGCATGCCACAATCCAATATGCAACACTTTCTCGAAATCGTTTTCACATGGGGTTTACCCCTATTGATAATTGCGTTCAAACCCTTATATGGCAAGGGATAAGAAAGATTTAGATATTATTAATTTTTTTATTCTACTCAATACAAGGAATTAATTACCATAGAATTTTGTCGGGTTTATGATAGAAAACGTCTATCGAATATAAAGATTATAAAACCACAAAGAAACGCTTACAACAAATCGGAAATATTTAAAAGTTTTCAGTAAATAATGATTTTAAGTGCTCCAGTAGTTGCTTAATCGTGTTATGGGGAAGGTAATAAAAAGAGCGGATCTTCTCTCCTAACCAAAAGATGAATTGTCATAGTTAGCAAGTTACATGCAAAGAATTCATATAAAGGATCAGGCCGTTTTATGCCCTACCATACAAGGATTCATTGAAATAGATGATTAATTTGCGAAGAATATCCACGATGCTAGAGTAAGGCTTAATTGGAAATCCCTCTTAATCGTAAAACGATTGCGGTTTCACAAATATCCTACACAGTTATCAATATAGAAAATAAAGAGGACTGGTTTTCCCCAATCTCCTTCTGTATAGGAAGACTATGCTTATTCATACATAGAACTTTTATCTAAGTTCATTTCTATCCTGCGGTTTTCCATCTTCTTTAACCAGATGACACAGTTTTGGCATTTTTGATGTTCACTCATTCAAGAAAAATCCCCAACATTATCGAAATTCACTTACTTATGAACCGTTCTCCAAAGCCAATCAAATAAATCTAAAGTATTTTGTTCTTATATCGGACCAAACGCTTCATTTAAAAACGTATTTGATTTCCAATCACTCCCCTAAATTACCAGTTTAATCCGCTTATGGACTGTCCATTCTTGTCCCTTAAGCATATTAATAAACAGTATCTGTAGCTTATTTAAATGAGGTTGCTATTTTTCAAATTGCCTTTTTTTCATGATCTGTAAAGGTATAATTTGCATGGAAAAGGAGAAGTGATACATTGGAGCATCAAATTATTGTACCGTGGGAAATGGACGAATTATCTACTCATGATGAATTTTATGTACCTGATTATATCCATGATATGGGATTAGAGGTTCTTAAACAGTACAATTTAAAAGTTAATAGCATGCAGGTGGTCACAACAAAGCCTGATAAGGGCGGTGCCATATGGAAGTTGGAGACCGATGATGGACCTAAAAGTTTTAAGCTTCTCCATCGAAGACCTACAAGAAGCATGTTTAGTCTTGGTGCCCAAAGGTATTTGGTAGACATAAAAAATGCAAGGGTACCGGGAATTATCACAACCAAATCGGGTGAAGATTATGTTCAGGCCGGAGATAAGTTATGGTTTGTTGCAGAATGGATTGAACCATTAATGCCAGTAACAAAAGACTTAGAAGGCGCAAAACAGCTTTGCTATGCGCTCGGTGAATTTCACCGGTTAAGTCAAGGGTATGTCCCCCCTGCCGGGGCAGAAATTGCCTCAAGATTGTATAAGTGGCCAAAAAGCTACCAAAAAATCCTCAGGAAAATGGATTGGTTCCGAAATGTAGCTATAGCGTATAGTTCAATGCCTGCTAGTCAGGAGCTATTAAATGTTATCGATTTATTTGAAGAACAAGCAAAGAATAGTATCGAAGCATTAAATCAGTCAAAATACTTGGAACTAGTAAAACTCGGTAATACAAATTGGGGTCTGGTTCATCAGGATTACGGCTGGTCAAATGGTCAAATGGGACAGAATGGAATGTGGATTATTGACCTTGATGGTGTAGCATATGATCTTCCCATACGTGACTTAAGGAAATTGATAACAGGAACCATGGCAGATTTATTTAGATGGGATGTAACGTGGATGCGTGAAATGATTCAAGCTTATCACGAGGCAAATCCAATCAGTACAGAGCTATATGACATCTTACTAATTGATTTGTCACTTCCTAGTGAATTTTATAAAAATGTCAAAGAGTTACTATATGAGCCAGAAATATTTTTAGATGAAACAACCTCTCAATTAATTAGAATAATTGTTGATACTGACCAATCCAAATGGCCGGCATTAGAGGAAATTAAAGCTGATTGGAGGAATCAGTCATCATGAAAATTTTAATGATAGCTACTGAAAAACTTCCTGTACCGCCTGTCCTAGGAGGGGCCATTCAAACGTATATTTCCGGAAGCCTTCCACACCTAGCAAAGTCATATAGTATTACTGTTTTAGGAATAACAGACCCATCGCTTCCTAATGAAGAAGTCAAGGATGGCATTAAATATGTCCGAGTACCAGGGAAATTATTGCCGCTCTATCAACAAGGAATCGTTCAATTTTTAGCCTCCAACTCTTTTGACATCATTCACGTTTTTAATCGCCCTCGCCTTGTTATGCCGATTCGAAGCGTTGCACCTCACTCGAAAATTATCCTTAGCATGCACAATGATATGTTTAATCTTGATAAAATCGAATCGAGTGAAGCTCATGCAGCAATAGAAGAAGTCTCTATGATCATAACAATCAGCGACTATGTAGGGAATGTCATCCGCAGCCTCTATCCCGAAGCATCCTCAAAAATCCGCACTATTTATTCAGGTGTTGATTCTGAACGGTTTTTACCCGGCAATCATTCTAAAATGGAATCTATTCGAAATCGGCTCCGTAAAGAACATGGTTTAGAAGATAAGAATGTCATCTTATTTGCAGGAAGACTTTCCGCAAACAAAGGAGTAGATCGGCTAATTCGAGCATTACCCCTGCTTTCAAAAAAACACAAAAACCTAGCCTTGGTTATCGTAGGAGGAAACTGGTTTAGCCAGAACAAAATAACCGATTATGTAGCCTATATTCGATCTTTAGCAAAACAACAAACCGTTCCTGTTGTGACAACAGGCTTTGTATCATCAGCTGATATCCAAGATTGGTTTGCGGCTGCCGATATATTCGTCTGTACCTCTATTTGGCAAGAACCACTAGCACGCGTTCATTATGAAGCAATGGCTTCCGGCCTTCCTATTATAACAACGGCAAGAGGAGGAAACGCAGAGGTTATTATTCCAGGGAAAAATGGCTTTGTAATCGAAGATCCAGAGGACCCAGCAAACTTTGCAGAAAAGATTTCTGAAATATTGTCAAATAAATCATTAATGCAAAGCATGGGGAAAAGAGGAAGAGAACTCGCTATAAGCCATTATAACTGGCCTAGAGTCGCACATGACATTATGGAGGTTTGGGAGTGTACGCTGCAGACGCCTCTTCCTGCACTGCTGCCAGAAGACGAAAGCCTTCAAAATATTACTCCACCAGATGAACCGAGTGATGAAAAGAAGAAAAAGAAGAAAAAACAAGACAAAGATAAAGATAAAAAAGGTAAACATACAAAGGAGAAACACAAGAAAGATAAACACAACAAAGTAAAGACAAAAAAGAAAGATAAGAATAAAGAATCTAGGAGCCGCAAACTAAAGGGTAAAAAAGATAAGAAACGTAAAAAAACTGACTAATGCTATTAATCAATCGGTGCAGCGACATCTAAAAAACCTGAACTTTTAGGCAATAGATTCATAAAATACCGCCTAAAAGTTCAGGTTGATCATTGGCTGAGATGCCAATATTCAAGTCTATTCTTCAGCCTTTTTTATTAAAACCTCATCTATTTATGATAGGGTTCTCCTCGATTAATCCGAAACGCCCGGTACACCTGTTCCACTAAAATCAATCTCATCAACTGATGCGGGAACGTCATTTTTGAAAATGACAGGGTATCATTTGCCCGCTTCATGACATCCTTACTCAAGCCAAGAGAGCCGCCGATAACGAAGACGATTTTGCTTTTGCCGTATGTAGCGAGCTTGTCGAGTGTGTCAGCAAGTTCCTCAGATGATTTCATTTTCCCTTCAATGGCAAGGGCGATAACATGGGCATCATCTGGAACTTTAGCAAGGATTCTCTCCCCTTCTTTTCCTTTCACCTGAAGCATTTCTTGTTCGCTTAAGGTTTCAGGAGCTTTTTCATCGGGTATTTCAATGATATCAATTTTGGCATAGGCCGATAGTCTCTTCGTGTATTCCTCTATTCCTTGTTTCAAGTATTTCTCCTTCAATTTACCTACCGTTACAATCGAGATATTCACAGTTCATCCTCACTTTACAAACAACTTATCCACAAATGTTATCCACATATACACAGTTACTGTCCACATATTGTGTCCGAATGTTCGTTCGCCACAACATATACAGCTGGTTTTCCACAGTATTCACAGGTGAATTCGCCCGAATTGTGAGTAACTTTTTCTCCTTCTTCATCAGAAAGGTTGTTGATAAATGGAGGTACTTCTGCCTCATCCACGATATTATCGAGTCCTACTTCCACATGCTCTGCACAGCAATAAATTTTCATTTCAATCTCTCCATTCTTTTTTCAATAGGGAAAGCAGGGCACTATCTACAGTCCCCTGCTTCCGTCAACTATTATTGTAAGTCAGCTTCTGCCAACGTCATTTCCGTTGTTTGGACCTTGCCGTTACGGTAATACTTCACCTTCATCGTATCACCAATCTTCTTCTCAGCATATAAGTGTTTTCTTAAGGATGGTACATCTGGTATTGCTTCACCATCCAGCTCAACAATGACATCATATTCCTTCAATCCAGCTTTCTCAGCTGGTGAACCTGGCTCGACACTTGCTATGACTACCCCTTCCGTTATCTTGGACGGTAGATTCAATGTTGCATCCTGTTGATAGCTTGTCACTTCGCTCAATGACCGTAAAGATGTCCCCATATAAGCCCGTTTCACCTTTCCATGGGCTTCAAGGTCCTCGATGATTGGAATGGCATAATTGATGGGGATTGACAAACCTATACCCTCAACAGAGGATTCAGCAATTTTCATTGAGTTTATGCCAATCACCTGGCCGTTGATATTAACAAGCGCTCCTCCACTGTTACCAGGATTAATAGCCGCATCTGTTTGAATGACCTCTGCGTTCCAATCCTCAATCCCGTCTGAATTGACATCAATAGGGATTGTTCGATTTAAGCCAGAAATAATTCCTTGGGTCACCGATCCAGAAAAGTTCAGCCCAAGCGGATTTCCAATCGCAATAACGGGCTCGCCAGACTTTAGTTTATCAGAATTTCCGAACTGTGCAACGGTATCGACCCCTTTGTCGTCAATCTGAATGACGGCCAAGTCGGTCCATACATCGCTGCCTAGCAGCTTTGCCTCTGTCTTTGTTCCATCTGTCAATGTCACCTCAAGCGTGCTTGCTCCTTCAACGACATGATTATTGGTCACAATGAAGGCTTTTCCATTTTCCTTTTTATAAATAACACCGGAGCCTGTTCCTGCTTCCGTCTCCTCATTAAAGAAACTAGAGCCTTGAATATTCGTTATGCCAATAACTGCATCAGCTGCTTTTTCGACCGCCTTTGTAACATCTGTGGTCACATCCACTGAGAGATTTTGCGTCAGACTGGATGTTCCGTTATTTTGGTTTATGGAACCAGGATTGTTCTGTCCATTTCCGCCAGTAAGATTGCCGCTTAAGAAGAGGACAAGCAAGGCCCCAATAATCGAACCAATGAGACCTGATACGAAATATCCGCCCTTCCCTTGGCTTTTCTGCCGCCTGAACTGGTTATCATCTTGATCATAATAGCCCATCCACACACATTCCTTTCAGCTTGAACTCAATTTACCTTCTATTATTTGTTTATTTCCATAATATAAACCGTAAATTACTGTTTCAACTCTTTCGCTTATTCTTTTCCCTGCTGAATGGAAGATTATGTGCGGTCAAAAAAATAACAGAGATACTCTCTCTGTTATAGCTCAATTAATTCAGTTGGCTCGTTAGGATCAGTATCATATAAGCTAAATTGCTCTCCGACACGAATCCCCTTTGTCTCTAGCGTTTGGGCAACAGACATTTGGGCAAGGTCCTTCATATTATTATCTTTGCTTAAATGGGCCAGATAAAACCGCTTTGTCCGATCACCTGCGACCTCACTCATGGCAATTGCTGCATCTTCATTGCACACATGGCCTACATCGCTTAGAATTCGGCGCTTAACGCTCCACGGATACCGACCCATCCGCAGCATGCCTACATCATGATTGCTCTCAAATATATACATATCTGCATTATGGATGATTCCTTTCATCCTGTCGCTCACATAGCCTGTGTCTGTAATCGTTACAAGCTTCTTATCTCCATGATGGAAGACATAGAACATCGGCTCAGCTGCATCATGGGAAACACCGAACGATTCTACATCCAGCTCACCGAATGTCTTCACGGTCTCCATCCCAAATTCGAACTTCTGCTCAGTTGGAATTTCCCCAATCAAGCCCTCCATTGCCTTCCACGTATTCGCATTCGCATAAATCGGTAATTGATATTTTCGAGCCATGATACCAAGGCCCTTAATATGGTCGCTATGTTCATGGGTCACGAAAATGCCTGAGAGATCCTCAGGCTTTTTATTAATCTTTCCTAATAACTCTACCATTTTCTTGCCGCTCAAGCCGGCATCGACGAGAAAGGAATTCCCCCCGCATTCTACATAAAGAGAATTTCCCGTGCTCCCGCTGGCGAGAACGCTGAATTGCATTGACATATTCCTCACTCCGTTAAATTCTCTTCTTCTGTATTCAATACTTCACTATCGGTTCCTTTAACGAAATAATCCTCCTGTCCATTCACCTTGAAATGCCAGGTTGGCACAAGCACCAAGATTTCAGACTCCGTCACTTCAATCAGCGTGTAATACCCCAGCTCAGGATCTGTGACTTTGCTGCCATTCGTTAAATATCCATTCGTCAGCAAGCTTCCCAATGCTTTCACAGCTGGGTCGATGGCTTGATTATCGTTAAATTCCTCGATATTATCGAGCATGGTCTGCTCATAACTCACTACTTGATCTTTCTCATTCAATTGAAAGACGATCTGGGCGTTCTGATTATTAAAAAGCATCCGCCCATTATAAACTTGATTATAAATAATGGATTGGCCTTCCTTGCGCCAAAACTTATAAGAATCACCAGCTGTTATATTTTTCTCCATAAATGTTTGCAGTTCGTAATATTTCCCCTCGCCTGTTCCAATTGCTATCGGTTTCTCTAGTTGGGAAAGAATTGTGTGTTCGTCACCAAGAACAGCATCTTGATTCTTGAGACCTCGGATATCACTTTCTGTGAATACCTTTGCCTTTGCACTAATCGTTTTCTCAGTAACAGACCCGCTTGGCATGGATGAGTACACTATACCAGCATCCTTCAGCTTTTCCTCAAGGGTTGTTTCTTTATTGATTTCAAGCTTGGCTGCCTTGAAATCAATGAACTGATAAAGAAGAAAAATATCTAGAATGAGGAAGACAATAATGAATAGACTCTTTGTTTTATTCCAATCCATCCAAGATGCCTCCCTTAGTCTTATCCGTTATCGTTACCCAGGACTGGTCGTAATAGAAATACCATGTCGGTTTTAAGACGATAATATCTGTGCCAGTACTCTCATCAATCGTCATCATATACCCGATCGTCATGTCGGTGAGCTTATCTGGATTATATTGCTTGCTCATGCTTTCTTTAAAGACGGCGAGCGCATCCTCCGCTGCTGGCAAAGTATTCTCACTTTGTGTCAGAGCCTTATCACCGAGATACACATATGGACGCTCATACACCTTCACATTCTCCGTGCCCCATTCAACATCATATTCTGAGATACCTGTGTCATTAAATACAGGCAGGCCGGATATATAGAGGCGATAGAGGATATCTCTATTTCTCTCATCCAATGCAGCATAACGATATCGTTGATCCCAGCCTGCATGGGTGTTAATCCAATCAATACTTCTTTGGAGGATATGAGTATCTGTATTTTTCTCTTCCTTTGCACCCACAGCAAGGTTCTTATACTCAATCATCATGGTTTTGGAGTTTGCCTTCAGGAGGCTTGATCCATCTGTATAAAAATCGCCTTCCTGTTTCACTGTATCAGGAACAGAGAATAAGGCCTTCATGAAACTTGTTGCGGATACAAATTTGGTTAAATAGCTGTATCCTGTTACCTTTTGCCTGCCAGCTGGCACAATAACAGATTGTTGATCGGTAATGGCAATCTTCTCATACCTTACATAATTCTCTGTCTTTGCATAGGAAGAAGCAAACTGCTCAAGCACCTCAGGTTCAAGAGCTGCTGTCACTACTGTCTCTTCATCCTCTGAAATGAAATAAACCGCATGATTACTATCACCGATGTTCTCCGTAAAGACCACAATTCGGTCAAAGTTGATATCTGGCACGCTGCTATCTTCAATCTTCAAATACTTTTTATAGAAGGATAAAGGCACATGATCATTGAATATGACTTCAATCGCCCCATCCTGCTCCATTAATTCCTTTATAGATTTCACATCATATTTCTCAGATTGGTTCTGGAAATTAAAGAGACTAAACCGTTTGATGGAATCAATCATTTCCGGCACCAGTTCATCCGAATAGGTTCCGTAATAGGAGCCTCGGGTATGGTACAGTACCTTGACCGGCTGCACGACCTCATCAGGCTCCATATTGCCATTGCTCGTAATTTTCGTCTGGACATATTGAGAGCTGTCAATCTCATAAGTCGGCTGATAGAACCAATATGACCAAGTAAGCAATCCGCTGATTACAATTAAGGAGAACAATAAAATATTTTTTAATCCTTCCCAGCTCATTCCCAATCATCCTCTTGTAAAGGTTCATATGGAAGCGTAAAGAAGACGGTTGTCCCTTTTCCTTCCTCGCTTGATGCCCATATTTGCCCCTTATGTGCTTCAATCATTTCTTTTGCGATAGCAAGACCTAAGCCGGTGCCGCCCATCTTCCGTGAGCGTGCTTTGTCGACACGGTAGAATCGCTCAAAAATTCGTGAGACATTCTCTTTTGGAATTCCCATTCCCTCATCGCGGACGCTGACTTCAATATTTGGTCCAATGACCTGAAGCTTAAAGGTAACCTGTCCGCCCTCTGGGGAATACTTTAAGGCATTGGAAATGATATTATCAAGTACCTGCGTTATTTTGTCTTCATCAATCTCCACACCAATTGATTCATCAGGAATAAGACGCTTGAAGGTCACATCCCTAGATTTTGTCATTTCAAAACGGTCAATCACACGATGGAAGTATCGGCCAAAGTCTACCCACGTTGTCGATAATTGATAATCTGTGCTATCGAGCTTAGACAATTGAAGAAGGTCATTCACCAAACGAATCATCCGTTCTGTTTCTGTCTGAGCTGTATTCAAGAATTTCGGTGCAAGCTCCCCATCATGCATCGCACCTTCTGCCAATGCCTCAAGATAGCTTCGCATTGTCGTCAATGGCGTTCGCAATTCATGAGATACATTGGCTACGAATTCTCTACGTTCCTCATCAATCTTTTCCTGTTCGGTAATATCATGCAAAACGACAATCAATCCATTCACAAAGCCTGTTTCACGCTGAATAATGGAGAAGTTTGCTCTTAAATATAACAGCTTTTTATCAGAGCTGTGATCTAAAATAATCGATTCCTTTTCATTCAATAGCTGATTAAATGTATAGGAATCTTCTAATCCTAATACTTCTGTCACTGGCTTCGATAAAGATGTTTCACGTGAAACCTTCAGCATGGAAAGAGCCGTATCATTAATTAAAATGACACGTCCTCGCCTGTCAGTCGTCAGCACCCCATCTGTCATATTGGTTAGAACAGATGATAGCTTCCGCTTCTCTGCCTCTGTTGTGGCTTGAGCATCCTGAAGCTTCTTCGTCAAGTTGTTGAAGGCCACAGCCAGCTGCCCAATCTCATCATCACTATAGACTTTTACTTTTCGAGAATAGTTTCCGCGTGACATCGCCATTGTTTGCCTTCTCATGTCCGAGATTGGCTTGGTAATCGTCTGAGCTAGCAAAACACCCAATATAGCTGTTACAGCCAGGGAGATAATTGTGGCCTTTGCCATAATCGTGTTGATTTGTTCAAGCTCCTCGTAGACATTCTCAATCTTCGTTATTAAGTACAGATTGCCAATGACAACATCATCCTCTGTCATGAGCGGCTCAGACCATAGGAGAATTCGTTCGGCAGTACCCGCATCTATCCGAATATCCTTCTGAGCCGTCCCCTGATTAAAGGCCGTCATGACCATCTTATCGTTAAAACGAGTTCCGACAATATCCTGATTCTCAGCAGAGGAGCCGATGACCTTGTAATCTTGGTCCATGACACGAATCTCCAAAATATCATCAGAATCATAATCCCCAATGGTGGTTTCAATATCCTCCATCAAAGTCGGATCACCGACCTTACGCGTTTCGGTGATCTCCTTCTCAAGACTATATTTCAAAATCGTAACCCGCTCTTGAATAGAGCTCTTGAAGCTGTCTAATAACTGCTGCTCCAGGCGCTGGGCAAAATAAACACCAATAATCTGCATCGCTACAAAGATTAGAAGCAAATAGATTAATACGAATTTAAAGTAAATCGATTTAAAAAAGCCGACTTTTTTCATAAGAGTTACTCCTGTTCTGGGTGACGGAGATAATAGCCAACTCCTCTTCTCGTAACAATCCATGCCGGATGGCTCGGATTATCCTCTATCTTCTCCCTTAGACGTCTAACTGTAACGTCGACTGTTCTTACATCTCCGTAGTAATCATAGCCCCATACTGTTTGCAGAAGATGCTCCCGTGTCATAACTTGTCCAATATGCTTCGCTAAATAGAAAAGCAGCTCGAATTCACGATGAGTGAGTTCGATTGTCTCCCCTCTTTTCGATACCATATAGGAATCTGGGTGAATAACCAGATTGCCGACAGTGATTTCGTTCGTTTCCTCCTGCTCATCCTGCTGGGTTGCCGCATGCTTCTGTCGGCGAAGATTTGCCTTAACACGCGCAATCAACTCACGCGTACTGAAAGGCTTTGTCACATAGTCATCTGCTCCAAGCTCAAGACCGAGCACTTTATCGATTTCAGAATCCTTCGCGGTCAGCATGATGATTGGCATATCGTATTTCTTTCTTACCTCCCGGCACACTTCCATTCCATCCTGCTGTGGGAGCATAATATCAAGTAAAATCAAATCAGGTTGTATCTCTTCAACGAGCTTGATTGCATCATTGCCATCATAAGCACAATACACCTCAAACCCTTCCTTCTTTAAATTAAACTGGAGTATGTCAGCAATTGGTTTCTCATCATCAACGACTAAAATTTTCTTATCCATTACAGCGACTCCTTTACCTAGCTTATAAATCTATATAAAAACAGGACAAAACTTGTCCCATTTTCTATAAACTCCTTCAAACTTACTTTATCATTTCTCCTTGATTAGGTCACCTTTTTAAGAAAAAATCCAGTTATCTACTGGAATAAGCGATAAATACCAATTTCCTTATATTCCCGCAAACGAAGCTTTGTAAACAGGCTGCTCCGCTCATATTTTCACTTTTTTATCATTTTCTTTGCTGTTTGTACCTGTATTTCCTTTCCATTCGTATCAATGAAATCTTATACAAAAAAAAAGAGGTTGGAACATGACTGAATTTGCCGTGTCCAAAAACGAATGTTGCGCTGACATCTAGGCTTGATTAATCTAAATCGCTGATCCTCGTTGCAGGCGGCTGAATCTAAGGGCGGACGGGGTGCTTTGGCAATCTGCGTGGTCACCCCTGTCCGCTGACCACGCAGGAGTCAACAGCTTGAAACGTTAATTACCGGTATTCTACTATCATCATTCATTTTTAACAGAGCTAAGGAAAAAAGGACTGAGAATATGTATTCTCAGTCCTTTTTTGTACAAGCTCGGCAAGGCTGCCTTGCTATCCTTATTAAAGTCCGTATGGGTTGCGCAATACATTGGTTTGATTGCGGTCTGGTCCAACAGAGAAAATGGACAATGGAATGCCTGTCAGCTGTGATACGCGTTCCAGGTAAGTTCTAGCATTCGCTGGGAGGTCTGAGAGCGTCTTCGCTCCTGTAATATCCTCCGTCCAGCCAGGAAGCTCCTCATAGACCGGCTCACATTCAGCTAGCACTTTCAGACTTGCCGGGAACTCTTCCATGATTTGTCCTTTGTAGCGGTAAGCCACACAAATCTTCAATGTCTCAATACCAGTCAAGACATCAATGGAGTTCAAGGAAAGGTCAGTCAATCCGCTCACACGGCGGGCATGTCTTACAACAACACTGTCGAACCAGCCAACACGACGCGGGCGTCCAGTTGTTGTCCCGTACTCTCTTCCTACCTCCCTGATCTGGTCGCCAATCTCATTGTGAAGCTCAGTTGGGAAAGGTCCATCCCCTACACGAGTTGTGTATGCTTTGCACACACCGACAACATGATTGATTTTGGACGGGCCGACACCAGCTCCGATTGTGACTCCCCCTGCTACTGGGTTAGAGGAAGTAACAAATGGATAAGTACCTTGGTCAATATCAAGCATAACCCCTTGTGCACCTTCAAAAAGAACGCGACGACCCTCATCAAGGGCATCATTTAAAACAACAGATGTATCACATACATATTTCTTGATCTGCTGTCCATACTCATAATATTCTTCAAAGAAATCAGCTAGGGTAAATCCTTCTGTCTCATAGAATTTCTCGAGCATCCGGTTCTTTTCCTCTAGATTTCGTGTCAATTTTTCTTCAAATACTTCACGATCAAGCAAGTCAGCAATGCGGATGCCGATACGGGCAGCTTTATCCATATAAGCAGGCCCAATGCCTTTTTTCGTTGTACCAATCTTATTGGCTCCCTTGCGTTCTTCTTCTACCTCATCCAGCTTCAAGTGATAGGGAAGAATAACGTGAGCACGATTAGAAATACGAAGATTGTCGGTAGAAACACCGCGTTCATGTAAATAAGCAAGCTCTCCGATTAAAGCCTTTGGATCAACGACCATCCCATTACCGATAACGGAAATTTTGTCCTTATAGAAAATTCCTGATGGAATTAAATGTAGCTTATATGTTTCGCCATTAAACTTAATAGTATGTCCTGCGTTATTGCCCCCTTGATAACGAGCAATGACTTCTGCATTTTCAGAGAGAAAATCAGTGATCTTCCCTTTCCCTTCGTCTCCCCACTGTGTACCAACTACAACTACTGAAGACATTCTGACACCTCCAAAATTTATGAGCAATCAGCATATGCTTTTTGCTTAACAAACATACTTAGTGTACCAATATCGAGCAGGATTATCAAGAAAAACACGAACATTTTTATTGGATAATTAAAGTATGTTCGTGATTATTTTAGGGATATAAAAAATCCGCCCCATTCAGGCAGCGGATTCTCTTATTATGCACCAGTCGGAAACGCGTCATTCTCAAACCTTCGTTCCAGATTGACGAATTTATTGTATTCTTTCACAAAGGCAAGCTGCACCGTACCGACCGGGCCATTCCTTTGTTTCGCAATAATGATTTCAATGACATTTTGGTTCTCTGTTTCTTTATCATAGTAGTCTTCCCTGTAGAGGAAGGCTACAATATCGGCATCCTGCTCAATACTCCCGGATTCACGAATATCAGACATCATTGGACGTTTATCTTGACGCTGCTCCACTCCACGGGAAAGCTGGGAAAGGGCAATAACCGGCACCTCAAGCTCACGGGCCAGCGCCTTTAAGGAACGGGAAATCTCAGATACCTCCTGCTGCCTGTTCTCACCGGAACGGCCATTCCCTTGGATTAGCTGCAAGTAGTCAATCAAGATCATGCCAAGACCATGCTCCTGTTTAAGACGACGGCATTTAGAGCGGATTTCACTAATGCGAACCCCCGGTGTATCATCAATAAAGATTCCTGAATTGGACAGGCTCCCCATCGCAAGCGTTAGCTTTCTCCAATCCTCATCTGTCAATGAGCCTGTACGTAAGTTCTGGGCATTAATATTCCCCTCAGCGCATAGCATACGCATGACAAGCTGTTCAGCTCCCATCTCCAGGGAGAAGATGGCAACATTCTCATCGGTTTTTGTTGCGACGTTTTGGGCAATATTTAAGGCAAAGGCTGTTTTACCAACAGATGGACGTGCAGCGACAATGATCAGGTCATTACGCTGGAATCCCGCTGTCATCTTATCTAAATCATTAAACCCTGTCGGAATACCAGTAATATCACCGACACGATTATGCAAAAGTTCAATATTATCATATGTCCGAACAAGGACATCCTTAATATTATGGAAGGCACCCGCATTTTTGCGTGAAGCAACTTCCATAATGCTCTTTTCTGCTTCTCCAAGCAGGCTTTCCACTTCATCCTCACGTGAATAACCATCTTGAACGATTCCCGTCGCCGTATTAATCAATCGGCGCAGTACAGATTTCTCTTCTACGATTCGAGCGTAATACTCAATATTAGCCGCTGTTGGCACAGAAGAGGCAAGCTCTGTTAAATAAGACACACCGCCAACTTCTTCAAGCTGTTTCGTTGCGCTAAGCTCTTCTGTTACCGTCACTAGGTCGACGGCTTTCCCCGTGTCATTCAGCTTGAGCATAACGAGGAAAATCTTTTGATGTGCGCTTCGATAAAAGTCCTCCGGAAGAAGAATCTCCGAAGCTAGTATAAGTGAGGAAGGCACAAGAAAGATTGCTCCTAATACAGCCTGTTCGGCTTCCACGTTTTGTGGCGGTACCAAATCAGTAAAGAGCTCATTCATTCGGCAAACCCCCTTTGTATAATAAGGCCCTTCTGACAATCGTTCATGCCTGGGCATCTCTAATATCATTCATACTGTTTGTTCTTCTATTGTATATGGAAATGAACAGAATAGGTATAGGTAATTATTTATTAATTTATCCACTAAAATCTATCATACTAAAAAAAAGTGATGAAATCAGCTTTTGAGCTTTTCATCACTTTTTTTCTGAAATTATTTCCCGGAAAATGTCGCTTATTGTTCCTTGACGTGTACATTTAAGGTAGCTGTCACTTCATGATGAAGCTTAACAGGCACCTTTGTGTAACCTAAAGATTTAATCGGATTTTCAAGATCAATCTTCCGTTTATCCAGCTTCACTTTATGTTGCTTTTGCATGGCATCAGCAATTTGCTTGCTTGTAATGGAGCCAAAGATGCGGCCGCCGTCGCCAGATTTCGCTTGAAGCTCAACTGTAAGCTTTTCTAAGCTCTCTTTTAGTTTCTTCGCATTTTCAAGCTCTTCCTGGGCAACCTGAGCCTCTTTATTCTTTTGGTTCTCTAATGTCTTCATATTGCCGCCTGTTGCTTCTACAGCGAGTCCTTGTTTAAGCAGGAAATTATGGGCGTATCCGTCAGCCACATTTTTAATTTCCCCTTTTTTCCCTTTACCTTTTACATCTTTCAAGAAAATAACTCTCATGAAATGGTACCTCCTTCTAATTGCTCATCAATTGCTTCTTTCAGCATTTGTTCTGCCTTCAGCATGGATATTTTTTCAAGCTGAGTTGCCGCATTTGTTAAATGACCGCCGCCCCCGAGCTGCTCCATGATGACTTGAACATTGACCTCACCAAGCGACCTTGCACTAACACCAATAATGTCTTCTTCCTTCTTCGCAAGCACGAATGAGGCAGATACACCTTCCATAGACAGCAATGTATCTGCTGCTTGGGCAATCAGCACCTGATCAACATAGCCCGATACCTCTCCGCTTGCAATAGCGACGCCATCCTTGTAGAAATACACATTGCTCAAAAGCTTTGCCCGCTGCAGGTAAGAATCTACACTCTCCTTTAGGAGCCTCTGAACCATGATGGTATCAGCTCCATGGCCTCTTAAGAATGAAGCCGCATCAAAGGTACGCGAACCAGTTCGGAACGTAAAGGATTTCGTATCCACGATAATCCCTGCCAATAAGGCGGTGGATTCAAGCATTTCCAACTTAACCCGGCTCGGTTGATACTCAATCAACTCTGTCACAAGCTCAGCCGTAGAGGACGCATATGGCTCCATATAGACAAGAAGGGAATTATCAATGAATTCCTCCCCTCGCCGGTGGTGATCGATCACCACAATCTTCTCTGTACGAGAAATGATTCTGTCATCGATGACCAGGCTTGGTTTATGTGTATCTACGACAACCAGCAGTGTCTTCTCGGTAATAAGCTCTACACCATTCTCAGGTGATATAAACATGGCATCGAGCTCCGGCTTCTGCTTAATCTCACAGAGCAGTCTCTTAACGCCTGAATCGAGCTCATCCCGATCAAGGATGATATAACCGTCGCGGTCATTCATCTGGGCAATCTTCAATACACCAAGAGAAGAGCCTATGGCATCCATATCAGGGAATTTATGCCCCATTATAATGACCTTATCGCTGTCAATAATCAAGTCACGAAGTGCATGGGAAATAACTCTTGCTCGGACACGCGTCCGTTTCTCCATCGGATTCGTTTTGCCCCCGTAGAATTTCACCTTCCCATTTGGCAGCTTGATGGCTGCCTGGTCCCCACCTCTTCCTAACGCAAGGTCAAGACTGGATTGAGCTATAACACCAAGGTCAGGCAAGGATGGAATTCCACTGCCGATACCGATGCTGAGTGTAAGCGGCACATTCTGTTTAGCTGTCGTTTCCCTTACATCATCAAGGATAGAAAACTTTGTCTTTTCCAGCTCAGTAAGGATGTTTTCATTCATTACTGCAATGAACCGATCTGAGGATATCCTTTTCAAAAAAACACCGTATTCCTTCGCCCAATTATTCAGCAAGGATGTAACGAAGCTATTAAGCCCGCTTTTCCGCTGATCATCCATCCCTTGGGTCACATCATCATAGTTATCAAGGAAGATGATTCCAATAACAGTCTGTTCATCCTCATACAGCTTCTCAATCTCTGTTTGCTCAGTCACATCAAAGAAATAAAGCAGCTTCTCATCCGGTTTATGGACGATACGGTATTCCCGATTATAAAATGTCAGGATGGTCTCGGTCTCCTGTTTGCGGAGAAAAGGAAGCAGCGGTTCTGCCGCCTGTTCTATATACTTGCCTACCAAAGTATCCTCTTCAAGGCATTTGGCCATATATGGATTGGCCCACTCAACTAAAAACTCATCATTGTACAATAAAATGCCAATAGGCATTTCTAAAAGCGCTTCCTCTCCAACCCTCTTTAACCGATAAGAAAGGGTAGAGATGTATACCTCTGTTTCTTTTCGTACTGCAGACTCAATCTGCAGAATCAAAAAGAAAAAGGTGACAAAGAGCAAAGAAGCCACTAATGCAAAAATCCAATTATAATAAGCAAGGATGCCAACAATCATCACGCTTACGCTTATCAAAGCGTAAATCGGATAGCGAATCGCTTGCTTTTTTAAATAAGACGGCATGGTTTCAGCTCCTAATTAAAATGAGGTCAATTATGTATTACATCTATTATACTTGATAGTATAGCACCATGACCAACATGGTAATAATTCTCATGTATATTCAGACATAGCTAATTATCATTTTAGTATAAGTAAAACGAAATAACAGTAATAACGCCTATAATGATATGAACGATCCTTGTTTATTCTCCCCCGAAATCTTTTTTATAAAGCCGGGAATATCTTATCTGTGTAATTCATTCCCCGCATATGCTATTTTGTCCTATATTGATTATATAGCCCTATTCTAAAGGACGATTTCCCTTTTGTTTTTCCCGGTACCATTCCATAGGACACTTTTGTACAGAATGTTATCCATTGATTATATTTCCAAAGGATATGAATAGCAGTGTGGACTTTTAGGGAGATGACGGAGAAGAATATAGATTTTTTGTCCAGAAAAGCGTTCTTCAAAAAGAACAACCGATTTATTTTGTTTCCTATCTATCCCTTAAGATGAAGGTCATCATCACCTCAACAACTTACAGGGGTATTATGTGAATAAATTATATAGTGCTATATCAATTTAGAAAAAATTGAACTACGTCTATCAATGGAGAGTGTTTCTGTCTTCCTTAAAGTCCCTGAAAAATAAAAACACAGCAAGGTCGAAACCTGCTGTGTTTTTTATCGTTCTTACTTATCTTCTGCAACGAATGGAAGAAGAGCCATAGTACGAGCACGTTTAATTGCGATAGTCAATTTACGTTGGTACTTAGCGCTAGTTCCAGTCACACGACGTGGAAGAATTTTTCCGCGTTCAGAGATAAACTTTTTAAGAAGATCTACGTCTTTGTAATCGATGTGCGTAATGCCGTTTGCTGTGAAGTAGCAAACTTTACGGCGTTTTGCACGTCCGCCTCTGCGTCCGCCTGCCATTTGATTCACTCCTTTGAGTTAAATTATATATTTCACACTGCGTTTAAGTTCATTTTAGAATGGAAGGTCATCATCGGAAATATCGATTGTTTGTCCATCATTGCTGAATGGATCATCATCGATTTTCGTATAACTGCTATCCTTCCGTTGATTCTGGTTTTGGCTGCGATTGCCCTGACCGCCAAATGGATTATCATTGCCTCCATATTGGTTTCCGCCCATTCTCTCACCTGATGAGGAGCCTTTTGGCTCAAGGAATTGCACGCTTTCTGCCAGTACCTCGGTTACGTATACACGTTTTCCATCTTGGCCTTCATAGTTACGCGTTTGAATGCGTCCATCGACCCCAGCAAGATTACCCTTCTTCAGATAATTAGCTGCATTTTCTGCTTGGCGGCGCCAAACAACACAGTTAATGAAATCCGTTTCCCGTTCACCTTGTTGATTGGAAAATGTGCGGTTAACCGCTAGCGTGAAAGTAGCAACCGGCACACCATTTGGAGTATAGCGGAGATCAGGATCCTTCGTTAAACGACCTACCAAAATGACACGGTTTATCATCAGAATCAACTCCCGTTATTAGAAAACTGTTCCACATGGAACAAGTAACATCCAATAAAATTATGCTTCTTCTTTAACTACGATATGACGGATGATATCTTCGCTGATTTTAGCAAGACGGTCAAATTCTTGAACAGACTCAGCAGTTTCAGCTTGGATTTTGTTGATCATGTAGTATCCATCACGGAAATCATTGATTTCGTAAGCTAGACGGCGTTTGCCCCATTCTTTTGTTTCAAGAACTTCAGCACCTTTGTCAGCCAAGATGTTGTTAAAACGCTCAACTAGCGCTTTTTTGCTATCTTCCTCAATGTTTGGACGGATGATATACATAATTTCGTATTTTGTCATCACTGTCACCTCCTTTTGGTCTAAACGGCCCAATGGGCAAGGAGCAATTAACGATAATTACTCACAAGAATAGATTATACTACAGCGGAGATTTTATTGCAAGGTTGAGGAGAGTAATGAAAACTTAGCGCGATTTAAACACTTAGCCCATTTTTAAGGGTATTTTCAACAGAACGGCCTCGCACTCCATAGGGTAAGCGAGATCACGAGGCTAGAAACAACTTCCCCTAACATATGGAATGCAAGAACATAAAAAAACTGTAGGCACAATCCTACTCGGATTGTGCCTACAGTCTAAGTGCCAATCACTTGAATGGCTACCTTGCTTATTCTTATACGTTAAAGCGGAAGTGGATGATGTCTCCGTCTTTTACTTCGTATTCTTTTCCTTCAAGGCGGACTTTTCCTGCTTCCTTCGCTGCTGTCATAGAGCCTGCTGCCATGAGGTCGTCGTAGGATACAATTTCTGCACGGATGAAGCCGCGTTCGAAGTCAGAGTGGATGATGCCGGCACATTGTGGTGCTTTCATTCCTTTTCTGAATGTCCATGCACGTACCTCTTGTACACCTGCTGTGAAGTAAGTTGCAAGGCCAAGAAGATTGTAGGATGCGCGAATCAATTGATCTAGGCCGGATTCTTCAATGCCAAGCTCTTCAAGGAACATTTGCTTTTCTTCTCCTTCAAGCTCAGCGATTTCAGACTCGATTTTTGCACAAATAACGATAACTTCTGCTTTTTCACCAGCAGCAAATTCACGTACTTGTTTCACATATTCATTATCCGATGCATCAGCAACCTCGTCTTCATCAACATTCGCTACATATAGAACAGGCTTGACCGTCAATAGGTGAAGACCTTTAACGATTTTTTGCTGTTCATCAGTGAATTCAACGGCTCTAGCTGGCTTTTCTGCCTCAAATGCTTCTTTCAATAAGGAAAGGACTTCAAATTCAGCTACTGCTTCTTTGTCCTTCTGCTTAGCTAGCTTGCCAACGCGTTCAATACGTTTTTCAACTGTTTCCATATCTGCTAAGATAAGCTCCAAGTTGATGGTTTCAATATCATCAATTGGATTTACTCGGCCAGATACATGTGTGATGTTCTCATCAGCGAAGCAGCGGACAACGTGGCAGATGGCGTCTACCTGGCGGATATGTGAAAGGAATTTATTCCCGAGTCCTTCCCCTTTGCTTGCGCCTTTTACGATTCCGGCGATATCGGTGAATTCAAAAGCAGTAGGAACTGTCTTTTTCGGGATGACAAGCTCTGTTAGCTTTTGTAATCTGTGGTCAGGTACTTCAACGATTCCCACGTTTGGATCAATTGTACAGAATGGATAGTTTGCTGATTCTGCACCTGCCTGGGTAATTGCATTAAAAAGTGTGGATTTTCCGACGTTCGGTAATCCAACGATTCCAGCTGTTAATGCCAATTCATTCA
Source organism: Bacillus sp. FJAT-27916 (assembly GCF_001183965.1). Lineage (GTDB taxonomy): Bacteria > Bacillota > Bacilli > Bacillales > Pradoshiaceae > Pradoshia. The sequence goes on along the minus strand of NZ_LFZV01000001.1, from coordinate 4,104,585 downwards.
CTCCTTATGTGTAAAACATGTAAACATGTCAATAATCACTTAAACCTTTTCCAATTATAGAGACTACGTGTGTAAATGACAAGCGGTCGAGTCTGTTTTCTTCCTAGCCTGCTGAGGTATTCAGCTAGCTTCGTGCTTCTCAACAACCTTCTTCATCTTCTTCACGAACTCCTTGCGAGGCAGCATGACACTGTGCCCGCAGCCCTCACATTTAATCCGGATGTCCATGCCAATTCTGATGATCTTCCAGCGGTTCACCCCGCATGGATGCTGTTTCTTCATTTCAACAATATCATTCAAGGCAAATTCTTTCTCATCCAAACTAAACCACCCTTTACCTGTTATTATTTCAAATTCAATCATCCTGTTGTCTTTGTCCGTAAAGTGGAGCATGATCAAGTCTCCGGCTCATAAACTAGCTCACCAAATTGATACAATCCATATTATCATATCCTGTGTTTAGTCATAGGATAAAAAACTCACAAAGGATAAAGTTTTTTAAGTCTTTATTGAATGATATATCAAAATAATTATTCCGTTTTATTCCTGCATTCTAAAATTACTAGATTACCAATTCACTCCATGTTTCTAGTCTATAAGGGAGTGGGTATATTGTATATAGCTTAAAATCTGCTGTCTAAGCAGTCTCAGATAACCATCTCTAAGAGTTATACTTTTAAGCATTTAATTTCAATTCCAATGTATATATATTTTTGCTTTTCCGTATACTGATAGTATCTTTCTTGAGGAGTGGTACAAATGAACATGAGGCCTTCTTTTTTTGAACACCGACACTCAGCCAATCGAATATCTTATGAAGAAGAGAATGCCCATCATGTTCTCTCCAAAGAAATCATTTCTCTTTTACCTAAGGAAAGGAATCGTCCAATCGTCATTGTTTGCATCGGGACTGACAGATCAACTGGTGATGCTCTAGGACCTTTGATTGGAACCCTTCTAAGTGAAAAGCCTTTAGCAAACTTCTATGTTTACGGAACATTGGATGATCCAATCCACGCTGTTAACTTAGAGGAAAAATTAGCGAATATCCATCAATTACACGATAACCCGTTCATCATAGGGATTGATGCGTGCCTCGGTAAAGTCAAAAGCGTCGGCATTATTCAAATCGGGAAAGGACCCGTTAAACCGGGTGCCGGAGTCAATAAGGAACTGCCTAATGTGGGCGATGCCCATATTACAGGAATTGTAAATGTCAGTGGCTTTATGGAATTCTTTGTCCTGCAAAATACACGTCTTAACCTAGTGCTGAAGATGGCCAAAACCATCTCCAGAGGCATATACTTAGCCGGCCTTTCCTATAATCATGCCAACTCAGTTTCACCTACATTTAATTGGAATTATGAGGATGAACACCTTCAGGAAAACTGAAAAAATAAAAAAACCATTAAAAATGGTTTTTTTATTTGTCCAGCATTTCAAGGATTCTCTCTAAATCATCATCTGAGAAGAATTCAATTTCAATCTTTCCACGTTTCTTTGATTTCTTGATTGTTACAGAAGTTCCAAATCGTTCCCGCAGATGACTTTCACGCTCTTGAATGAAAATATCCTTAGGCGGCTCCTTCTTTGTTTCACGTGAAACATTCTCGTTTTGATTATGAATAATCTCCTCTAGCTGTCTCACATTTAAGTTAGCTTTAATCGCTTTGTCGGCAATCGGCTTTATTAAGCTCTTATTCTTTAATCCTAATAGAGCACGTCCATGTCCCATGGATAGTTTGCCATTAGAGATGTAATCCTGAATGTCATCTGGCAGGGATAATAAACGGATGTGATTGGCAATATGAGGGCGGCTTTTCCCCATTCTTTTTGCCAGTTCTTCTTGTGTGATATCGAGTTTTCGAAGGAGTGCCTGATAGGCTGCGCCCTCTTCCACAGGATTTAAATCCTCGCGCTGCAGATTCTCCAGCAGGGCCAATTCCATCATCTGTCTATCATCGAATTCACGAACGACGACCGGAACTGTTTTAAGCTTCGCTTCTTTTGCAGCACGGAACCTTCTTTCCCCTGCGACAATTTCATACCCTTTAATGCTGCTTTTTCGGACGATCAATGGCTGCAGAATGCCATGCTGTAAGATAGAATTCTTTAATTCTTCGATGGCATCCTCCTGAAATGACTTCCTCGGCTGATAAGGGTTGGGCCGCAAATCGGAGAGTTTAACTTCCTCTATGGATTCCTCTTTGCTGACTTCCATATTAGTAATTAAGGCATTAAGACCTTTCCCAAGTCCCTTTCCCAGTCCTTTACCCATTTGCAACCACTTCCTTTGCCAAGTCTATATATACTTCTGCGCCACGTGATTTTGGGTCATAAATAATAATGGGCTCCCCGTGGCTTGGTGCCTCACTTAATCGGACTGTACGAGGAATAATTGTCTTATAAACTTTATCCTGGAAGTACTTCTTCACTTCATCAATGACTTGAATGCCAAGATTTGTCCGAGCATCAAGCATGGTGAGAAGCACTCCTTCTATCTTTAATTGTTGATTTAAATGCTTTTGAACTAGACGTACTGTGTTGAGTAATTGACTGAGGCCTTCAAGGGCGTAGTATTCACATTGCACAGGTATAAGTACAGCATCAGAAGCTGTTAGGGAATTAAGCGTTAATAATCCTAAAGAAGGAGGGCAGTCAATGATAATGTAATCGTATTGATCAGACACTTCCTCAAGAGCCCTTTTTAAGCGGACTTCCCGAGAAATGGTCGGAACGAGCTCAATTTCTGCGCCGGCTAGTTGAATCGTTGCCGGGATTACATCGAGATTTTCTACCTTGGTCGGTTTGATTACATCGGCTACCTCGACATCATCTATGAGGACATCATATATGCACTGTTCTACGTCAGCTTTCTCTATCCCTACTCCACTGGTCGCATTCCCTTGAGGGTCAATGTCGACTAGCAAAACTTTTTTTCCTATGTACGCCAAGCAGGCCCCCAAATTGACGGAAGTCGTTGTTTTACCAACTCCCCCCTTTTGGTTTGCTATGGATATTACTTTTCCCATGTTGTCACCTGCCCCATTTCTCATTCATCTTGTAACGTATTCTATTTTATCATGTTTCCAATTTTCGAGGTCCATATATTTATAATATTGTAAAGAAAATAACGAAATATGTAAAAACGTATCATAAATGAAAAAAACCAGGCAATCTTCTTGATTGCCTGGAGCATAAATAAACAAAATTATTGCTTCTTTTTTGGGATGCGGATTGTAATTTGGTAGAAATCATCAAATTCCGCTTCCTCTGAATCTAGGTTTATCCCATTATCTTTCACCATAGTCATAGATTGCCTGATTGTATTAACGGCAATTCTCATATCCTTGCTGAACGCTTTACGGATTGAGCGCGGCTTCTTCTCTGTATCTTTGGATAGAAGCTTATTGACCCGCTCTTCTGTCTGTTTGACATTCAAGCCCTTTTCAATAATCTCTTCCACAAGCTTGTCCTGTAATTCAGCATCCTTTAGTGGAATGAGTGAACGGGCATGTCTTTCTGTGATTTGCTTATTCATGACAGCAGATTGGACAGTTTCTGGCAGCTTTAAGAGGCGAATCTTGTTCGCAACGGTTGATTGTCCAATACCTAGCTGGTTAGCAAGTCCTTCTTGTGTCAATTGATGGAGTTCAATCAGCTGACTGTACGCGATGGCTTCTTCAATCGGGGAAAGTTCTTCACGCTGAAGATTCTCAATCAAGGCCACAGAAGCTGTTTCCGTGTCAGATAAATTATTGATAATTGCCGGGATGGTTTCCCATCCTAATTTACTGACGGCCCGAAAACGTCTTTCTCCGGCGATGATTTCATAACGGCCTTCCTGAAGTTCACGCACGACGATTGGCTGGATAATTCCATGGGTTTCAATGGTTTGGGCAAGCTCATTGATTTTCTCATCAACAAAAACGCTCCGTGGTTGAAAACGATTCGGAGTGATGGAATTAATTGGAATTTCATGAACTTCATTCCTTATTTCTTCCATCTGATGATGTTCTTCTATAGTCTCTTCCTTTTCTCCAAGCCCAAAAAAACGTGAAAAAGGATGTTTACTCATCCCTACACCACCTTTAAAAAACTTCCAACTAGCATACGCCCTAGTTGATAACCTTAGCAATAAAACGGGAACGCCTCATTCATCTGGTAATCGCTATCTTTCATTATACAGATTTTTCGTACTCCCGTCTGCTAAAGTTTCTTTATTCAAGAGGCTGCTTATTCGGTGTTCCTGGTTTCCGAGGGTACTTTTTCGGTGTTGCCTTAACTTTATCGATGATAACGATATGACGGTCACTATCCTCTTGTGGAAGTTGGAAGTAATGATCTTCTTTTATCTTCCCGCCAAGGATGGTGACAGCCTTTTTCCCAGTGCTCATCTCATCCTCTGCCCCGGCCCCTTTCAAGGCAACGAATTGGCCGCCGACCTTCACGAGCGGCAGGCAAAGCTCACTAAGAACAGATAGACGTGCTACCGCACGAGCAGTCACGATATCATATTGTTCTCGCTGGTCTGATAGTTTTCCGAAGGTTTCAGCCCGGTCATGATAGAGACTTACATTTTCCAGGCCAAGTGTTTCGGTCAAAGTCTTCAAGAAGGTAATTCGTTTATTGAGCGAGTCAACAATGGACACCTTTAAGGATGGGAAACAAATCTTCAGTGGAATGCTCGGAAATCCTGCTCCCGCTCCTACATCACATATGGACTTCTCTTCAGAAAAATCGACGAAGAAGGATGGAGAAATCGAATCATAGAAATGCTTCAAATACACTTCTTCCTTCTCTGTGATGGCGGTCAAGTTCACCTTTTCATTCCATTCAACCAGCATCTTGAAATAGGTTTCAAACTGGTCGAGTTGTTTAGGAGAAAGGTCAATCCCCTTCTCCTTTAACGCTTGTTCAAATTCACGAATATTCATGTGCTTACCTCATTATTAGTTTTGGGCTATTTTAGCGATTTTCCCTTGTTCGATATAGACGAGCAAAATGGAGATATCGGCTGGGTTAACACCAGAGATCCGAGATGCCTGTGCAACGGATAATGGTCGAACCTGTTTCAATTTCTGTCTAGCCTCAGAGGCGAGTCCTGTGATGGCATCATAGTCAATCAAGTCAGGAATCTTTTTGTTCTCCATTTTCTTCAGCTTTTCAACCTGCTGAATGGATTTTTCGATATAGCCTTCATATTTCACTTGGATTTCCACTTGCTCTGCTACATCATCCGTGATTTCTGTATCACTTGGGATGAGCTCGCTCACAAGATGGTAGTTCATTTCAGTCCGGCGCAATAAGTCATGACCGCGGATACCATCCTTCAACTCGCTGCTTCCCCACTCTTTCAGTTTAGCCTGAACATCAGCGCTCGGCTTAATGATCGTATTTCGAAGCCTTTCGATTTCCGCTTCGATGGATGCCTTTTTCTCTTGGAATCGTTCGTAGCGTTCATCACTAATCAAGCCGATTTTGTGACCAATTTCCGTCAAGCGAAGATCTGCATTATCATGGCGGAGGAGCAAACGGTATTCTGCTCTGGATGTCAATAAACGGTAGGGCTCATTCGTCCCCTTCGTAACCAGGTCATCTATTAAAACTCCAATATAGGCCTCTGAGCGGCTTAGGATGAGCTCCTCCTCATTCAGAGCCCTGCGGCCTGCATTAATCCCTGCCATTAAGCCTTGACCTGCTGCCTCTTCGTAACCAGAGGTACCGTTAATTTGTCCTGCTGTATAAAGATTCTTAATTTGCTTTGTTTCTAGTGTTGGCCAGAGCTGAGTCGGAACGACCGCATCATACTCGATTGCATAGCCGGCACGCATCATTTGGACATTCTCAAGTCCAGGAATTGTAGAAAGGATCTCCTTCTGAACATCCTCCGGAAGGCTTGTGGAAAGTCCTTGAACATATACCTCATGTGTGTTGCGGCCTTCTGGCTCAAGGAAGATTTGGTGGCGCGGTTTATCATTAAAGCGAACCACTTTATCTTCAATGGATGGGCAATAACGCGGACCAGTGCCCTTGATCATGCCGGAATACATTGGTGAGCGATGAAGATTGCGATCAATGATGGTATGTGTTCCTTCATTCGTATACGTAAGCCAGCATGGTAATTGGTCAGTAATATAAGCGGTTGTTTCATAAGAAAATGCTCTTGGTACATCATCACCAGGCTGGATTTCTGTTTTACTGTAGTCAATCGTTTCCCCGTTTACACGTGGAGGCGTTCCTGTTTTAAAGCGAACCAAATCAAAACCAAGCTCTTCTAGATGTTCTGAAAGCTTGATGGACGGCTGCTGATTATTCGGACCGCTGGAGTATTTCAATTCGCCGAGTATGATTTCACCGCGCAGGAAGGTTCCTGTTGTAATGACAACTGCCTTAGAATGATAAACTGCTCCTGTTTGGGTGATGACCCCTTTGCATTCGCCTTCTTCTATGATAAGACGGTCAACCATTCCCTGCATGAGTGTAAGGTTCTTCTCATCCTCTAATGTTTTCTTCATTTCATTTTGATAGGCAAATTTATCGGCCTGCGCCCGCAGTGCGCGGACGGCTGGTCCTTTACCTGTATTGAGCATCCGCATTTGGATGTGTGTCTTATCAATATTTCTCCCCATCTCTCCGCCCAGGGCATCAATCTCCCTAACGACAATCCCTTTGGCAGGGCCTCCGACAGATGGATTACATGGCATGAATGCCACCATATCAAGATTAATGGTCAAGACAAGCGTCTTTGCACCCTGTCTTGCCGCGGCCAAACCAGCCTCACAGCCGGCATGCCCCGCTCCTACTACTATTACATCATATTCACCAGCATGATATGCCATTGTTTAACCTCCTTATTTCCCAAGACAAAACTGAGAGAACAGCTGATCGATTAAACTTTCCTGCACACTGTCCCCAATAATTTCTCCGAGCATCTCCCATGACTTTGTTAAATCGATTTGGACAAGATCAATTGGCACACCAGCTTCAATTCCTTCAAGCGCGTCCTCAATCGCCTTCTTCGCCTGGTTTAAAAGAGCGATATGACGGGAATTCGAAACATAGGTTGCATCCCCCATCTGCAGGTTCCCTTCAAAGAACAGACTGGCAATTGCCTCCTCAAGTTGATCGATACCTACCTCTTCCTTAAGGGAAGTCATAATAATCGGGTAGTCTTTCGCTTTATCCTTCACTTGATTTAAGTCCAATTTACGCGGCAGGTCTGTCTTATTAATTAAGACAATGACATCCATGCCATCTACCGCTTCAAATAAGCGTATATCTTCTTCTGTAAAATCATCAGCATTATTCAAGACGAGCAGAATTAAATCTGCCTTCTTCAACACTTCTCTTGAACGCTCAACACCAATTCGCTCAACGATATCTTCTGTTTCACGGATTCCCGCTGTATCAACGAGACGGAGCGGGACCCCTCTTACATTTACATATTCCTCGATTACATCACGTGTCGTTCCTGGAATGTCTGTGACGATTGCTTTATTTTCCTGCACAAGGCTGTTTAACAGAGAGGACTTCCCAACATTCGGACGTCCGACAATAACGGTTGATATGCCTTCTCGAAGAATCTTCCCTTGATGACTTGTTTGCAGCAGCTTATCAATTTCCGTCTTCACGTACTCACAGCGCTCCTTAAATAAGCGATGTGTCATTTCCTCTACATCATCGTATTCTGGGTAATCAATATTTACTTCAACCTGGGCAAGTGTTTCGAGGATTTCCTGGCGGAGTGTTCGAATCAGTTTGGACAGCTTTCCTTCAACCTGTCCTAATGCCATGTTCATCGCTTTATCTGTTTTTGCACGAATGAGGTCCATGACTGCTTCAGCCTGAGACAGGTCAATACGGCCGTTTAAGAATGCTCGTTTCGTGAATTCACCTGGCTCTGCTAATTTTGCGCCTTGATTCAAGACTAATTGCAGAACTTTGTTGACGGAGACAAGTCCACCATGACAATTGATTTCAACCGTATCCTCGCGTGTGAAGGTATTCGGCCCCTTCATAACAGACACCATGACTTCATCGACTATTTGGTTTGTTGCAGGGTCGACCATATGTCCATAATGGATGGTATGGCTCTTCACGTCAGCCAAGGATTTGCCTTTCGGGCTTCGATAGACGGAATCAGCAATCTTAATTGCCTCATCTCCGCTTAAACGAACAATCCCGATTGCCCCTTCTCCCATCGCAGTTGATATCGCAGCAATTGTTTCAAAATCCATGGTTTTTACTCCTTTCCTGTTGTGTTCTTCCTTTTATATAAAATCGGCTTTTCCGACTAGTGTATGAATCGCGTTTATCCACATCTGTAGAAATGCAATACGTTTAATTTTAACTTATCCACATGTGAATAACAAGAATCTTAGCGCATTCTCTTTTTCAGTGTCTTTCCTGAGTTTTTTCAAGGCCAAGGGATTAAGCAAGCTTCCATAAAAAAAGGAGCAAGATTTTCGCCCCTCGCCCCTTTTGTTCTCTCTATTCAAATGTCTTAGCGGGTAAAGTCAGCCTATACCCTTATTATCGCCAAGATAAAGCTTATTTACTCTCCTCGAGCTGCATAGCAGGTCCGAAGAATTCATGATGAATCTGCTCGGCATGAATACCTGCTTCTCGCAAGGAGCTCACAGCAAAATTCATGAATCCTGCCGGCCCGCATACATAGTAGATTCCCTTCGCATCAAGACCTTGAAGATCTTCGGAGGTCATTTTCCTTTGGCTGTCACTAATATAAAATTCAGCATCGAAGTCAGTCAGCTTTTCAGCCAGCTGCTTTAGCTCCTCTTTAAATGCCTGTACTTGCTCATTTCTCACTGCATGCTTCAAAACAGCTTTTCTTTCAGGATTCCGGTCAGATAAGGTATGGAGCATGCTCATAAATGGCGTGATTCCAACCCCTCCGGCGATGAAGTAAACTGGTTCTGAACCCGTTACATCTAGGGTAAAGTCCCCAGCTGGGGCTGTTGCCTCCAAGCGGTCTCCTACATTCAGATGGGTATGAAGGAAATTCGAAACCTTTCCATCCGGGCTGTTTCCAGGGAGCTCCTTCTTCACGGATATCCGGTACTGCTCCTTATTTGGGGAACAGGTCAAGCTGTACTGACGGTTCATCAAATATTCCTCACCTGGGATGGAAATTCTGATGGTCATATATTGGCCCGGCTTGAATTCCGGAAGAGCCTTGCCATCTGCAGGCTTTAAGTAAATGGAGGTGATCACGTCACTTTCCGCCACTTTGTCCGTTACAATGAATTCCTTATAATCAGCCCATCCGCCGTCTGCTCTTTCTACTTCCTCATACATTTCTTTCTCAACCGCAATGAATACTTCAGCGATTGCGCCATATGCTTCTGCCCAAGCCCCGATAATTTCATCTGTAGCCGCTTCCCCAAGCACTTCCTTAATGGCTTCAAGCAAATTCTCTCCAACAACAGGATAATGCTCAGGCTTAATGGCTAAGCTTCGATGCTTATGGGCAATTTGTTTTACCACTGGCAATAAGACCTCCAGCTTGTCAATATAATGGGCTGCCGCTGTCACCGTATTGGCAAGAGCCGTTTGCTGGCGCCCCTTTTCTTGGTTCGCATGGTTAAAAATATTTAAAAGCTCAGGGTGTTTCACAAATAGATTTCTGTAAAAGGCGGTGGTTATTTCTTTCCCTCTTGTTTCTAAAATAGGGGCTGTTGACTTAACAATTTCAATCGTTTTAGCTGATAACATCCCAATCACTCCCTCTGTTTCTAAAAGATGTATTTTAAATACATCTTTATTATCCACATAAATAATAATAAAAGCAATATTTAAAATACTTCTTTTAAATATGATAGTATGAATAATACATATCGCAGGCAGAAAGAGAGGGATTGATCATGCGATTAACGAGTTATACGGATTATTCGATTCGCGTCTTAATGTATTTAAGCGCTGATACTCATAAATTAGTCAATATCAAGGATATTGCGGCCGCCTATGGCATATCCAAAAATCACTTGACGAAGATTATTTATCATTTAGGGAAATTAGGCTATATCGAAACGATCAGGGGAAGAAATGGCGGGATCCGTCTAGCCATCGATCCGATGGATATTAATATTGGGGAGCTTGTTCGAAAGACCGAAGAGGATTTTGCTATTGTAGAATGCTTCACGTCAGATGATCATTGCCCGATATCACCTGTTTGTTCACTCAGGAGCATTTTGAATCAAGCTCTCCTAGCCTTCATTGGGGTGCTTGATGCTTATTCTCTAGAGGATATATCCAGAAACAAAGGAATGCTCCTGAAGATGCTGCAGCAATCAGCCCCCTCTGAGCCTTCCCCAAATGATTCAAATCTGGACCAATAAAAAATGCCGGCCAAATCCTTGGCCGGCATTTTTTATTTATGCGGGGCAATCACAATATAGCGATTCGGTTCATTCCCCGCGGAGTAAGTCTTAATATTCTTCTTGTTCATCAATGCTGAATGGATAACCTTCCGCTCATAGGATGGCATCGGCTCAAGCGGGACTTCCTTTTTCGTATAAAGAGCCTTGCTTGCCATTTTCTCTGCAAGCTGCGTGAGCGTCTGTGTCCTTCTGCTTCTGTAATCCTCTGCATCCAGCATAACAGTCAAATATTGCTCGGAGTGCTTATTAGCCACAAGCTGAGTCAAGTATTGCAATGAATTGAGGGTTTGTCCCCTTTTACCAATTAACATGGCAATTTTCTCGCCAGACAGCTCAAAAATGACTAATTTACCTTCCTTTTTCAGTGTCACTTGCACCGGCGCACCCATTTTCTCTGCGACGTCTTCAATAAAGCGCTTGGCTTCTGCCAATGGATCCCGCTTCAAGATGACTTTAACAATGGCCGGCCTTGTGCCAAATAAGCCCAAAAAGCCTTTTTTGCCTTCATCCACGACCTGAACTTCAATCATATCCTTGGACGCGTTTAATTGTTTCATTGCAGATTCAACGGCTTCATCCACCGTTTGGGCAGTTGCGGTTACTTGTTTCACTTTTTCTTACCTCCAGCTCTAGCCATTGCTTTGTCAGATTTCGCTTGCTTAATATCTGGACCTTTAATGAAGTAAGTTTGAGCAATAGAGAATAGGTTACCAATAACCCAGTAAAGAGATAATGCAGCCGGGAAATTAATCGCAAACACGATAATCATAATCGGCATGATGTAGAGCATCATTTGCATTGTTGGGTTATTATCTTGTCCAACCATAGAAATCTTTTGTTGGATATATGTTGTTGCACCTGCGATAAGCGGTAAGAGGAAGAACGGGTCCTTATCCCCTAAATCGAACCACAGAAAACTATGATTGGCTATTTCAGTCGTCCTCATAATCGCATGGTAGAATGCAATCAAAATCGGCATCTGAATAAAGATTGGCAGACATCCTGCTAATGGGTTAACACCATGCTGCTGGAACAAGGCCATTGTTTCCTGCTGCAGCTTCTGCTGTGTTTCTGCATCTTTGGAGCTGTATTTCTCCTTCAAACGATTCATTTCAGGCTGAATTGCCTGCATAGCCTTTGTGCTTTTTATTTGCTTGATCATCAATGGCAAAATGAGAAGTCGAACAAAGATTGTGACAACTATGATGGATAATCCGTAACGGTTGCCAAGTAATTCTGCCATTTTCGTAATCAACCAGGAAAGCGGATAAACAAAATACGTATTCCAGATTCCTTCACTCTCTGATGTGATTGGTTCATTGATCTCGCTGCACCCTGATAGGAAAGCAATGAGAAATATGACTGAACCAAAGAGAAGCAAATGTTTCTTCTTCAAGCCTTCTTTCCTCCTAACTACTTAAGAGGTCTCTTGAACCTCTTGTCCAATGAATGTATTTTAACATCTTTTCTATCGCAATGCCTATCCTGTTCAATCGTTTTTGCGACAAATTGCAAAACTCAGTATCTCTTCAAGACAGATGCTCGTTTCAAAACATGTGTAAGGCTCTTCTTCGTCTCATGAAAATCCATCGCATGTGTAGGCTTTCTCGCAACGATGATATAGTCATTTCCTGTCTTGATTCGATCCTCCATCTCAAGGAAAGTTTGTCTAACATACCGTTTCACGCGGTTGCGCGTGACGGCATTGCCAATCTTTTTGCTGACAGACAAGCCGAGCCTGAACTGCTCTTGCTCTTTCCTTTCAAGGACATATACGACAAACTGGCGGTTGGCAAAGGATTGCCCCTTCTTGAAGACCTCCTGAAACTCTTGGTTCTTCTTAATTCTTCTTTCCTTATTCATGTGTCCACCTGCACCTAGTACTCTACGTTATTCGTATGAATTTGTTTCAAAAACCCGGAACATTTTCATTCCTCTTTAAGCATTGACCATTTACCAGTTTATTAAAAGTCTCTTTCTTATTAAACCATAATCATGTTCATTTATATACTGACAGTCAAAATGGCCCTTCACTCGGTCAAGTGCCCCTTCTATGCAAGTTTGCCTAGTCAAGGGCTCCCGCTCCAAAGCTAAAGGGCCATTATTCGATGACTATTGTAGTCCACCTGAAAAAAAGACCACTGAAATGGTCAGTGGTCTTAGGCAGACAATACTTTTCTTCCTTTACGACGACGTGCAGCAAGTACGCGACGTCCGTTTTTAGTGCTCATACGGGCACGGAACCCATGAACTTTGCTGTGTTTACGTTTATTTGGTTGGTACGTTCTTTTCATTATAGTACACCTCCCTGAGGATTACAGTTAAAGACAGTCCTTACAAGTATATAGAGGCAGATACCCAATTGTCAACTTATACTTTCATTAACGTCTCCGATCTGCCGATTTTTTATTCTTTCTAGTCAACGTGAATTTTATACTTGTTGTTATGGGATATGTTGTGGATAATTAAATTAATCGGTTTCCACAATCCACATCCTTTTTCGACAGGTTTTTCACAATCCACTCCCTTGTGGAAAACTTTTATCCCCACGTCGTGCGCGTTGTGGATAAATAATAAAAAACGTTGCAACTACTGTTATTTTTTGATATTATATTTTATGTTTTCATTCTTGATAACTTATCCACAAGAGAAAACTATCCACAGAATGTTAATAAGTTGTGGATAGTTTTATAAACAGTACGGAATAACTTTGTCCACAGGTGGTGGATATTGTCGAAAACGTAAAACCCTCATAAATTTCCTTATACATGGTTACTTATTTTTATACATTCCCTATCCTTTTCGTAAATATTTCTAGCGGGTTAAGGTGAATTGGCTGTCAGAAGGAGGATCGACAAGTGAAAAACATAGAAGAACTATGGAAGCATTCTTTATCCATACTAGAGAAGAAAATAAGCAAGCCGAGCTTTGAGACATGGCTTAAATCGACAAAGGTTCATTCCTTAAAAAAGGATACACTGACTGTCGTGGCTCCGAACGAATTTGCGCGCGATTGGCTTGAGGAACGCTATTCAGAGGTCATTGGAGATGTCCTATATGAAATCACTGGCGAACATTTGGAAGTGAAGTTCATCATTCCTCATAACCAAACAGAAGAAGAATATGATCTTCCTGCTCCAGCCAAGAAAGTGAAGAAAAATCAAGATGAGCAGCATGAAATACCGCAGACCCTATTGATTCCTAAATACACGTTCGACACGTTTGTCATCGGCTCTGGGAATAGGTTTGCACACGCCGCCTCTCTTGCGGTAGCAGAGGCACCAGCTAAAGCCTATAATCCCCTCTTCATCTATGGGGGCGTTGGACTCGGAAAAACACACTTAATGCACGCGATTGGTCATTATGTACTTGAGCATAATCCTTCTGCCAAGGTGGTTTATCTATCATCAGAGAAATTCACGAACGAGTTCATTAACTCCATTCGTGACAACCGTGCGGAAGACTTCCGAAACAAATATCGGAATGTCGATGTTCTATTAATAGATGATATTCAATTCCTAGCCGGGAAAGAATCAACCCAAGAGGAATTTTTCCATACATTTAACGCTCTTCATGAGGAAAGCAAGCAGATTGTCATTTCAAGTGACCGCCCTCCGAAGGAGATTCCGACACTTGAGGACCGCCTGCGATCCCGCTTTGAATGGGGCTTGATCACGGATATCACACCTCCTGACCTTGAGACGCGGATTGCGATTCTTCGTAAGAAGGCAAAGGCTGAGCGGCTTGATATTTCCAATGAGGTCATGATCTACATTGCCAACCAAATTGACTCCAACATCCGTGAGCTGGAGGGAGCTCTTATTCGGGTAGTGGCTTATTCTTCCCTCATCAATAAGGATATAAACGCAGATTTAGCAGCAGAGGCCTTAAAGGATATCATTCCGAATTCGAAACCGAAAATCATCTCAATTGCGGATATTCAAAGGGCAGTTGGAGAACATTTTAATGTGAAGCTCGAAGACTTCAAGGCAAAGAAACGAACAAAATCAGTTGCCTATCCAAGACAGATTGCTATGTATCTATCCCGTGAGCTCACAGACTCCTCTTTACCGAAGATTGGAGAAGAGTTCGGAGGCCGGGACCATACAACAGTTATTCATGCCCATGAAAAGATTTCAAAACTCATGCAAACTGACACACAGCTTCAAGAACATATTAAAGAAATCAATAGTACGCTTAACGTTCATTAATCAACAGCCGATTATTCTATTGTTGATAAGAACCGTTTAACACCCAAGATTAGTCACAGTCTGTCCACATGTGGATAGACTGTTTTTCCGTCATTTTTTCGAGTTATCCACATACTCACAGGGCCTACTATTACTTCTTCTATTTTTTTATTAAAATAAATAATAAATATGTATCTAAGATTAGTCACAATTTGGAGGATTACTAATGAAAATTATTATTCAGCGCGACCGTTTGGTTCAAAGCGTCAATGATGTTCTAAAAGCAGTATCCACTCGAACAACGATTCCGATCTTGACGGGGATTAAATTAAAAGCAAACGAAGAAGGCGTCACTTTAACAGGGAGCGATTCTGACATCTCTATTGAATCTTATATTCCTTCTGAAGAAGAGGGTAATGAGCTTGTTGAGATTAAAGAAACAGGTTCGATCGTTCTTCCAGCTCGTTTCTTTGCTGAAATTGTTAAAAAGCTGCCCGAGAATACAGTAGAAATTGAAGTCCAATCACATTTACAAACCTTGATTCGCTCAGGAAAAGCAGAGTATAAATTAAATGGATTAAATGCAGAGGATTATCCACAGCTTCCGCAAATTGAGGAAGAAAATATGTACTCCATGCCAATTGATTTACTAAAAACAATCATTAGGCAAACCATCTTTGCAGTGTCCACCTCAGAAACACGCCCTGTCTTGACAGGTGTAAACTGGCGTATTGAAGATGGTCAATTAATCTGTATTGCAACAGACTCTCACAGGTTAGCTATGAGGAAAACGGCAATCAGCGGCAATGGAAATAGCCATAGTGTCGTCGTTCCAGGGAAGAGCTTAAATGAACTCAGTAAGATCCTTGATGATACGGATGAAGAAATTCAAATGATTTTCACTGAAAACCAAGTTCTCTTCAAATCCAAGAATTTATTGTTCTTCTCTCGGTTACTTGAAGGCAATTACCCTGACACATCTCGTCTAATTCCAAATGAGAGTAAAACGGATGTAAGAATCAATACGAAGGAATTATTGCATGCCATTGACCGTGCCTCTCTATTAGCTAGAGAAAGCCGAAACAATGTCGTTAAACTTTCTACCCTTGAAGGTTCTTATATTGAAATCTCCTCCCATACACCAGAAGTAGGGACTGTTACAGAGGAAATTTTGACACACTCTATTGAAGGAGAAGAATTGAAAATTTCCTTTAGTGCAAAATATATGATGGATGCATTGAAGGCGCTGGATGTAACAGAAGTAACGATCAATTTCACAGGAGCTATGAGACCATTTGTCTTAAAAGGTGTGGAAGATGAGAGTATGCTTCAATTAATTTTGCCAGTGAGAACGTATTAATTGATTGCTTTGAGAAAGCCTGTTCGTCGGATTGACCCTAGAACAGGTTTTTTTGTGTAAAATCATTTTATTTAGTAAAATAAACTTTTAGAGACTTTTACAGGTGGGATTTTTTGAAATGGAATCTATTCAAATTCAAACAGAATATATAACCCTTGGACAATTTTTGAAGCTGGCCAGCATCATTGATTCTGGCGGAGCGGCAAAATGGTTCCTTTCAGAATACGAAGTTTATATCAACGGAGAATTGGATGTCCGACGAGGCAGGAAACTCCGCGTTGGCGATCGTATTGAGGTACCGGAAATCGGTTCCTATATAATCACGGAATAAAGCAAAGGACCTAATTATGTATCTTGAAAAGATTGCTCTTCAACATTATCGGAATTATGAGAGTTTGACGGCGGAATTTGAGAACAAGGTCAATGTCATTCTAGGTGAAAACGCCCAAGGGAAAACAAATGTCATGGAAGCCATGTATGTGCTCGCAATGGCAAAATCACATCGGACTTCAAATGATAAAGATCTCATTCGTTGGGACCAAGATTATGCTAGAATAGAGGGTAGAGTAAAAAAGAATAACGGATCTATCCCCCTTGAGCTGACAATCTCCAAGAAAGGCAAGAAAGCTAAATGCAATCACCTCGAACAGAAACGCCTTAGTCAATATATTGGAAATATGAATGTCGTGATGTTCGCTCCAGAGGATTTAAATTTAGTCAAGGGAAGCCCGCAAATTAGAAGGCGTTTCATTGACATGGAGATTGGACAGGTTTCCTCTGTCTATTTGCATGAATACAGCCAGTATCAAAAGATTCTGCATCAACGCAATGCCTTCTTGAAGCAGATTCAGATGAGAAAGGTTACGGATGATACGATGCTTGCTGTACTGACAGAACAATTCATTCATTATGCTGCGAGAATACTCATGAAGCGATTTGAGTTCCTAGACCTGTTGCAGAATTGGGCAAAACCAATTCATCAGGGCATCTCAAGAGGCCTTGAAACCCTCGAAATTCGATATAAACCATCTATAGAGGTATCAGAATCTATGGATATGTCGAAAATAGTAGAAAGATTTCAGGAAAAATTTGATAAAATAGAAATGAGAGAAAAGGAACGCGGTACAACGCTGATTGGTCCGCACAGAGATGATTTGGAGTTTTTCGTCAATGGAAGAGATGTACAAACCTTCGGCTCACAAGGTCAACAGCGGACAACCGCTTTGTCCCTGAAGCTGGCGGAGATTGAATTGATTCATTCTGAAATCAATGAATATCCAATCCTCTTGCTTGATGATGTCTTGTCTGAATTGGATGATTACCGCCAATCCCACCTATTGAACACTATACAGGGAAAGGTACAGACATTCGTGACAACGACGAGTGTAGAGGGCATCGATCATCAAACATTACGGGAGGCTGCGACCTTCCAAGTGAAAAGCGGCACAATGGCCAGAATGAAATGAGGTGACGGAGTGTACCTTCATATCGGTAATGATACGGTAGTGAAGACAAGTGAGATTGTGGCTATTTTGGATGCAAAGCTCCTTGATAGCTCACCATTATTGAAAGAGTTTATTTCGGAAAACGACGTCATCCGCTTAGCTGAACATCCACCAGCTAAATCGATCGTCATCACAAATAACCACATATATCTCTCCTCATTAGGGTCAGCAGCATTAAAACGAAAATCATCAAAGGTTCGTATTTAAAAGAGAAGTAAAGTTTTGAAATAAATGCATGAAAAGTGTAGGTGAATGGGTTTGACTACGGAACAAACAGATATCCAAAATGGGTCCTATGATGAAAATCAGATACAAATACTCGAAGGCCTTGAGGCAGTAAGAAAGCGGCCGGGTATGTATATTGGATCAACAAGCAGCAGAGGATTGCACCATCTAGTATGGGAAATTGTCGATAATAGTATTGATGAGGCACTGGCCGGATATTGTGATGAAATCAATGTCATTATCAACCCCGACAATAGCATCACGGTCAAAGACAACGGGCGCGGGATTCCTGTAGGTATCCATGAAAAGGTTGGCCGACCGGCAGTTGAAGTCATCATGACAACCCTGCATGCCGGAGGTAAATTTGGCGGCGGGGGCTACAAGGTATCAGGCGGATTGCACGGTGTTGGCGCGTCTGTAGTTAATGCCCTTTCCACTGAGCTAACGGTGCAGGTTGAACGTGAAGGAAAAATCCATGTTCAAAAATTTGAACGAGGGATTCCAAAGGGTGACCTCCAAATTACGGGAGAGTCTGACCGGACGGGAACAACCATTACTTTTAAGCCAGACGGTGAAATCTTCACTGAAACCCTTATATATGATTATGACATCCTTGCAGTTCGTTTAAGGGAGTTAGCCTTCCTTAACCGCGGCATTAAGATTACGATTCGCGACGACCGCGAAGAAGATAAATTTAATGAGTATCACTATGAGGGCGGAATTAAATCCTATGTAGAGCATTTAAACCGTACACGTGAGGTACTCCACGAGGAACCAATTTATGTCGAAGGGGAAAAAGACGGTATCTCCATCGAGGTAGCCCTTCAATACAATGATGGCTTTGCGAGCAATATTTATTCATTTGCGAATAATATTCACACCTATGAAGGCGGTACACATGAATCTGGCTTTAAGACCGCTTTAACGAGAGTCATCAATGATTATGCCCGTAAGAACGGCATCTTTAAAGATAATGACCAAAACCTTACGGGGGAGGATGTGCGCGAAGGATTGACAGCCATTATTTCCATCAAGCACCCGGACCCGCAGTTTGAAGGTCAAACAAAAACAAAATTAGGGAATTCTGAAGCAAGAACCATCACCGATAATCTCTTCTCAGAGAAGATGGAGAAATTCATGCTGGAGAACCCATCTGTCGCTAGGAAAATCGTTGAAAAAGGCTTAATGGCTGCAAGAGCAAGAGCTGCAGCGAAAAAAGCACGTGAGCTGACAAGAAGAAAGAGTGCCCTGGAGATCTCCAGCCTGCCAGGTAAGCTTGCAGACTGTTCATCCAAGGATCCTTCTATCAGTGAAATCTACATCGTAGAGGGTGATTCTGCGGGTGGTTCAGCGAAAACAGGACGTGATCGTCATTTCCAAGCAATCCTGCCGCTAAGAGGTAAGATTCTTAACGTTGAAAAGGCACGCCTTGATAAGATTCTCGGCAACCAGGAGATTCGCAATATCATTACGGCTCTTGGAACAGGCATTGGAGAAGACTTTGATATCTCTAAAGCACGTTATCATAAGGTCGTAATCATGACTGATGCCGATGTTGATGGCGCCCATATCAGAACATTATTGTTAACGTTCTTCTATCGTTATATGAGACCAATCATTGAGCATGGCTACATCTATATCGCGCAGCCACCGCTATATAAAATACAGCAAGGCAAGCGAGTAGAATACGCCTATAATGACCGCGAGCTTGAGAAGATTATGGCTGAGCTTCCAGCACAGCCAAAGCCGGGCTTGCAGCGCTATAAAGGTCTTGGTGAAATGAACGCAACACAATTATGGGATACAACGATGGACCCAGATACGAGAACACTCCTTCAAGTTAGTCTTGAAGCCGCCATTGACGCGGATGAAACATTCGAGATGCTGATGGGTGACAAGGTTGAGCCGCGCCGTAACTTCATTGAGGACAATGCGGTATACGTTAAGAACCTTGATATATGATAAATGGTTTGGCAGGTACCTGATTAGAGCGTTCCAGGTTCCTATAGGTAATCATGCAGGATAGGCCTATCTATCCTGTCTTTTTACTTGTAAAACAGGAGTTCGTGGATAAGAGGAGGTAGTTCCATGGCGGAAATGGAAAACCCAAGAGTAAAAGAGATAAATATTACTCAGGAAATGAGAACATCATTCCTGGATTATGCGATGAGCGTTATTGTATCGAGGGCATTGCCGGACGTACGTGACGGTCTAAAGCCGGTACACAGACGGATTCTTTATGCGATGAATGATTTAGGGATGACATCTGATAAGGCATTTAAGAAGTCAGCTCGTATCGTCGGTGAAGTAATCGGTAAATATCACCCGCATGGTGATTCAGCTGTTTATGAAACAATGGTCCGCATGGCGCAAGATTTCAACTATCGCTACATGCTTGTCGAAGGCCACGGTAACTTCGGTTCTGTCGATGGAGACTCAGCAGCGGCGATGCGTTATACAGAAGCACGTATGTCGAAGATCTCAATGGAGCTTGTTAGAGATCTGAATAAGGATACGATTGATTATCGGGATAACTATGATGGTTCTGAAAAAGAACCTGTTGTTCTTCCATCCCGTTTCCCGAACCTTTTAGTCAATGGTTCAGCTGGGATTGCCGTTGGGATGGCAACGAATATTCCGCCTCACCAATTAGGTGAGGTTATTGATGGCGTGCTAGCCTTAAGTAAGGATCCTGAGATTACAATTCAGGAGCTTATGGAGATCATTCCGGGCCCTGACTTC
The DNA here is from genome assembly GCF_001183965.1 of Bacillus sp. FJAT-27916. Taxonomy (GTDB): domain Bacteria; phylum Bacillota; class Bacilli; order Bacillales; family Pradoshiaceae; genus Pradoshia. Next base: position 4,084,163 of record NZ_LFZV01000001.1, on the reverse strand, counting down.
CCGACTGCCGGTAAAATCCTTGGCAGAAGCGGAATTCGGAAGGCCTATGAGACAGGAAGGGGTTCTATTACGCTTCGTGCCAACTCCTTTATTGAAGAAAAATCAAACGGCAAACAATCGATTATTATCACCGAAATTCCTTACCAGGTGAATAAGGCGAAATTGGTAGAGCGAATTGCTGAGCTTGTTCGCGACAAGCGGGTAGAAGGGATTACAGACCTTCGTGACGAATCAGACCGTAACGGTATGCGAATCGTTATTGAGTTAAGACGTGACGTCAATGCGAATGTTCTTTTGAACAATCTTTATAAACACACAGCATTGCAAACTACTTTCGGAATCAACATGCTTTCTCTTGTTGATGACCAGCCAAAGGTATTGAACCTTAAACAAATGCTCTACTATTACTTAGAGCATCAGAAGGTCATTGTCCGCCGCCGTACTCAATATGAGCTTCGGAAGGCTGAGGCTAGAGCTCATATTCTCGAAGGGCTGCGAATTGCCCTTGACCATATCGATGAGATCATTGCTTTGATCCGTGGATCTCAAACAACAGATATCGCGCGTGAAGGCTTGATGACGAAGTTCGAATTGAGCGAGAAACAAGCCCAAGCGATTCTCGATATGCGCCTGCAAAGATTAACAGGTCTCGAGCGTGACAAAATTGAGCAGGAATATAGCGAATTAATGACCTTGATTGGTGAATTAAGAGCAATCCTTGCGGATGAAGGGAAGCTTCTAGAGCTTATCCGTGAGGAATTGCTTGATATTAAAGAGCGTTATAATGATGAGAGACGCACAGAAATCGTACTTGCTGGTCTCGAAAGCATTGAAGATGAAGACCTTATCCCTCAAGAGAACATCGTTATTTCTCTTACAAATAAGGGCTATATCAAACGTCTTCCTGCCTCCACCTACCGGAGCCAAAGAAGGGGAGGTCGCGGAATTCAAGGAATGGGAACTCACGAAGATGACTTTGTTGAGCACCTGCTAACAACCTCTACCCACGATACGATTTTATTCTTCACCAATAAAGGGAAGGTATATCGTTCGAAGGGGTATGAGATTCCTGAATTCGGACGCACAGCTAAGGGACTTCCAATCATCAACTTGCTTGAAGTAGATCAAGGAGAATGGGTCAATGCCATCATCCCGGTTCAAGAGTTTGCGGACGATTGGTTCCTCTTCTTCACAACGAAGCAGGGGATCTCTAAGCGGTCACCATTGTCCTCCTTCTCTAATATCCGTAACAACGGTTTAATTGCCTTAGGCTTGCGTGAGAATGATGAACTCATCTCTGTTAAATTAACAGATGGGGAACGCGATATTATTATTGGTACGAAAAATGGGCTTCTTATCCGATTCCCAGAAACGGATGTACGTTCTATGGGCCGTACGGCTACAGGTGTTAAAGGCATCAGTTTGAGTGATGGTGATGAGGTAGTCGGAATGGACATCCTTGAAGAGAAGGATGACATTCTTATCGTAACCAAAAAAGGATACGGTAAGCGTACAGGCGAAGAAGAGTACCGTATTCAAAGCCGAGGCGGTAAAGGTATCAAGACATGTAATGTATCTGATAAGAACGGAGAGCTTGTCTCAGTCCAAACTGTAACAGGTGAAGAAGACTTAATGGTTATTACCGCTAATGGTGTCATTATTCGTATGGATGTTGGCCAAATCTCCCGCCTTGGAAGAAACACAATGGGCGTTAAGCTGATCAGACTTGAAGATGGGCCAGATCAGTATGTTTCCACTGTGGCGAAGGTTGAGAAGGAACCTGAATCAGAGGATGTTTCTGATGAGGAAAATGAAGAAACAATTCTAGAAACACCTGCAAATGGTGAAACGACAGAGTCTGATGAAGGCGAAGAATAATGGTTTTAAGCCAGGGAGTGCTTGTTCACCTCCTGGCTTTCTTTATATCTTTTAAAAGAAATACATAAAAAGAGAAAAAAGATGTTGCAAACCAGTCTATATGTTGGTATACTGATTTAGCTGACCGAGAAAAGCAGGTCACGAAAGAAAAAAAGAGATAAAAAGTTGTTGACAAAATGAAGCTGACTTGGTATGATAGTAAAGTCGCTGAAAACGACAACGAAACAGATTGTTCTTTGAAAACTAAACAAAACGAAACGCTAAGCAAGTCTTAAAACTTGAGAGTTTAACTCTCGTCAATGTTTTATTTTAATAGCTAGATCAAACATCTTTTGGAGAGTTTGATCCTGGCTCAGGACGAACGCTGGCGGCGTGCCTAATACATGCAAGTCGAGCGAATCAGATGGGAGCTTGCTCCCGGATGATTAGCGGCGGACGGGTGAGTAACACGTGGGCAACCTGCCCGTAAGATTGGGATAACTCCGGGAAACCGGTGCTAATACCGAATAGTTTCTGACACCTCATGGTGTCAGAGGGAAAGTTGGCTTCGGCTAACACTTACGGATGGGCCCGCGGCGCATTAGCTAGTTGGTGAGGTAACGGCTCACCAAGGCGACGATGCGTAGCCGACCTGAGAGGGTGATCGGCCACACTGGGACTGAGACACGGCCCAGACTCCTACGGGAGGCAGCAGTAGGGAATCTTCCGCAATGGACGAAAGTCTGACGGAGCAACGCCGCGTGAGCGAAGAAGGCCTTCGGGTCGTAAAGCTCTGTTGTCAGGGAAGAACAAGTGCCATTCGAATAGGTTGGCACCTTGACGGTACCTGACCAGAAAGCCACGGCTAACTACGTGCCAGCAGCCGCGGTAATACGTAGGTGGCAAGCGTTGTCCGGAATTATTGGGCGTAAAGCGCGCGCAGGCGGTCCTTTAAGTCTGATGTGAAAGCCCACGGCTCAACCGTGGAGGGTCATTGGAAACTGGAGGACTTGAGTGCAGAAGAGAAGAGTGGAATTCCACGTGTAGCGGTGAAATGCGTAGAGATGTGGAGGAACACCAGTGGCGAAGGCGACTCTTTGGTCTGTAACTGACGCTGAGGCGCGAAAGCGTGGGGAGCAAACAGGATTAGATACCCTGGTAGTCCACGCCGTAAACGATGAGTGCTAAGTGTTAGGGGGTTTCCGCCCCTTAGTGCTGCAGCTAACGCATTAAGCACTCCGCCTGGGGAGTACGGCCGCAAGGCTGAAACTCAAAGGAATTGACGGGGGCCCGCACAAGCGGTGGAGCATGTGGTTTAATTCGAAGCAACGCGAAGAACCTTACCAGGTCTTGACATCCTCTGAAAACCCTAGAGATAGGGCGTTCCCCTTCGGGGGACAGAGTGACAGGTGGTGCATGGTTGTCGTCAGCTCGTGTCGTGAGATGTTGGGTTAAGTCCCGCAACGAGCGCAACCCTTGTCCTTAGTTGCCAGCATTCAGTTGGGCACTCTAGGGAGACTGCCGGTGACAAACCGGAGGAAGGTGGGGATGACGTCAAATCATCATGCCCCTTATGACCTGGGCTACACACGTGCTACAATGGGTGGTACAAAGGGCAGC
>NZ_LFZV01000001.1:4064711-4077339 GCF_001183965.1 Bacillus sp. FJAT-27916 | reverse complement strand
CGAAGAGGCCACACCCGTTCCCATTCCGAACACGGAAGTTAAGCTCTTCAGCGCCGATGGTAGTTGGGGCTCACGCCCCTGTGAGAGTAGGACGTTGCCGGGCAAGCGAAACCAGTTCAGTAGTGAACTGGTTTTTTTGTGCTTTCATTTCGAAAGAGATTGTATCTATTAAAAGTGTAAAGGAAGCTCACCTGACTGACAGCAGGCATCTCCGATTGGGGAGAAGCAAGGAGGTCAAGGAGGCAAGTGAGGGAAGCACGGAATGTACGATGTACATGAGTACTGAGCGAGCGCGGCCGACGCCGAAATCCGCCGCTTATCGCCGGTCGGGTTCCGAACACGGAAATTAAGCTCGCGCGCCGATGGTAGTTGGGGCTGCGCGTCCCCTGTGAGAGTAGGACGTTGCCGGGCAAGCAGAAACCAGTTCAGTAGTGAACTGGTTTTTTGTATTTTCCGGACATTCAAAATGGCGTCATTAGGGTTTTTTAAAGATTTCACATAAAAAGCGAGATATCTCCTTGCTCAATACAAAGCATAAGAGAACCAAAATGATTTCCTGGGAAAAGATTACAAATTTTAATCTAAGCCTTAATAAAAATCCCCTTCTTTATCCTTCATCCAATCCCTGATAAGCAGAGGTATTTTGAACTCAGCTACCTCCATTAATCCTTTTATAAACGGTAGATCATGATGTCCCATCTCTTTAAACAGTTCGGTCCACCAGTCTATTTCATAGCGGGCAATCATACTGAGATTGTATAAAAGTAAATACATTACAAGCAGATCCGGCAGTTGTTGGCATGTCTCATCTTTCTGCAGGGAAAGTGTATACATATCTGAACGGCAGTCATAGCGAAAGGGCAGCCTCGTCCTTCTCTCATTCGTAAAAGACTCTCGTAAGCCTATTTTAAGTAACTTATCTTCTCCTGCCACTCTTTCGTAGTCTATAGGAAGCTGCCATTTCCCTTCAGCATGCTGAAGGAATCTCTCGAGTGTCATATGGTAATGGTCGAGTACTTCCTGGCCGATATGAAAAGCACCCTCCTGAAAGGATACGGTGAGATGAGAGGTTTGTCCCTTCATTCTGGTGAATAGTGTACTGAGTTCAGGAATCTCTTTTAGGAGAGTTATCATGGAATGTTTTTCTTCTGCAGGTTTCATGTGGAACATTTTGCTTGTTAGGTGGGTAAATAAGCCGTTTCTTTGTATTTTGACTTCATCCATGAGAAACTCATACTGTTGCTTCTTTTTTTTGCGAGTTGAGACACCATGGGCAAGGACAGCAGTAGTTTCTGGATAATTGGGGTCAAAGATGAGTACACATGCTTTTAGCAGATGGGTCAATCCATAATATAAGAGCAAGGGTTTAATTTGATCAGGTGTCATGGAAGCCTGTTTCAGATAGAGAAGCCCATTTTCTACATAGGAGATAAAAGGATAGCAATTCGAGAAGCTATATTGGGCAGCGTCGGATAAGTTTTGCTTTTGATAGGCCTTAAGCAAGTATTTTTGCGTATAGCTTGCAGAGTAGAATGGAAGGTATGTTTGCATATATATATCATCTTTATGGACCATGGAATCACCTTTAATTAATTTGAATTATCTTACAAATTGTTATTTCCTTGACACTAGTTTGTCCAATTGATAATCTACAAATAAATTTTTTTTTAGGAATGGAGGAAGGCAAGTATGTGGAACGATAAATTTTCCAAAGAAGGTTTGACCTTTGATGATGTACTATTAATTCCTGGTGAGTCAGAAGTCCTGCCGAAGGACGTATCTTTAAAGGTGAAACTTGCAGATAAATTAAACTTAAACATTCCTATTATTAGTGCGGGTATGGATACAGTAACTGAGTCAGGGATGGCTATTGCGATGGCAAGGCAAGGTGGCTTAGGCGTTATTCATAAGAATATGTCTATTGAACAGCAGGCTGAACAGGTCGATAAGGTTAAGCGTTCTGAGAATGGCGTTATTACTAGACCATTTTTCCTTACACCAGAGAATCAGGTATATGATGCAGAGCACCTAATGGGCAAGTATCGTATTTCTGGGGTACCAATCGTTAATAATACGGATGAGAAGAAATTAGTCGGTATTATTACGAACCGTGACCTTCGTTTCATTCATGATTATTCCATGTTAATTGATGAGGTTATGACAAAAGAAGATCTTGTTACAGCTCCTGTTGGAACTAGCTTAAAGGAAGCAGAATTGATTCTTCAAAAGCATCGAATTGAGAAGCTTCCACTAGTTGATGATGCAGGCGTATTACAAGGCTTAATCACGATCAAAGATATTGAGAAGCTTATTGAGTTCCCTAACTCCTCTAAAGACGAATATGGCCGTCTATTAGTTGCTGCTGCAGTAGGTGTAACAGCTGATACGATGAAACGTGTTGAGATGCTTGTACAGGCCGAGGTAGATGCAATTGTCCTAGATACAGCGCATGGCCATTCAAAGGGTGTTTTAGAAAAGGTTGCTGAAATTAAAGCAATGTATCCGGAGCTTACAGTTATTGCAGGGAACGTAGCGACAGCAGCTGGGACAAAAGCATTGATAGAGGCTGGAGCTGACGTAGTTAAGGTTGGTATTGGACCAGGCTCCATTTGTACAACTCGTGTAGTTGCAGGTGTGGGTGTTCCTCAAATCACAGCTGTATATGATTGTGCGACAGAAGCACGTAAGCATGGCAAAACCATCATTGCAGATGGCGGCATCAAATATTCTGGTGATATCGTGAAAGCACTTGCTGCAGGCGGCCATGCAGTTATGCTTGGAAGCATGCTTGCCGGTGTAACAGAAAGCCCAGGTGAAACAGAAATCTTCCAAGGCAGAAGATTTAAAGTTTACAGAGGCATGGGCTCAGTAGCAGCGATGGAAAAAGGTTCGAAAGACCGTTATTTCCAAGAGGATGCTAAGAAGTTCGTCCCAGAAGGCATTGAAGGACGTATTCCTTATAAAGGGCCATTAGCTGACACGGTTTATCAGTTGATTGGCGGCTTGCGCTCTGGTATGGGCTATTGCGGTACGAAGGATCTTGAACAGCTTCGTGAAAATACACAATTTGTGAAGATGTCCGGAGCTGGATTAAGAGAGAGTCATCCACATGATGTCCAAATTACAAAAGAAGCGCCAAATTACTCATACTAATAGGTTGAAATGATAGACAGGGTTTAGGACTCTGTCTATTTTTTTTGATTTGTTTGTGATACAATAACTAAGCGTTTAGACGACGACAAACAAAGATAACCAGGGGGGATATACTTGAGACAGGCAAAACAACTAACCTCTTTGCTTGCGGTGTTAACACTACTTTTGACATGTGTCTTTTCATTTCCAGCCAATAATGCGTATGCTGCTGAAGATGATGAATTAGGATTAAGTGCTGAAGCAGCCATTTTAATAGATGCAGAGACAGGACAAATCCTATATGAAAAAAATGCGGACAAGCTGCTAGGTGTAGCTTCCATGTCCAAGATGATGACGGAATACCTTGTTTTAGAAGCGATAGACAAAGGCAAAATTTCTTGGGATCAAAAGGTCACAATTGATGAGTATGTCCATAAGCTCTCGGCTGCGCCTGGTTTATCCAATATTGGGCTGACACAGGGCGAGACATATACGGTTAAGGAATTGTATGAGGCTATGGCAATTTTCTCCGGTAACGCGGCAACAGTAGCTCTTGCTCAGCTAGTCGGAGGAACGGAAAAGAACTTTGTGAAATTGATGAATGAAAAAGCGAACGAGCTTGGCCTAAAGGATTATAACTTCGTTAACTCCTCCGGCTTGAACAATAGCAGCTTGCTTGGGGAATACCCTGCAGGAAACGAAGATGATGAGAACTTAATGTCTGCTCGTGCAACAGCGAAGCTTTCTTATCAATTACTGAAGGATTACCCAGAAGTGCTTGATTATGCAAAGGTTCCTCGTTTGAAATTCAGAGACGGCCGCACATATGATAACTTCAACTGGATGCTCCCTGGACTAATTTATGAGTACGAGGGTGTAGACGGGTTGAAAACTGGTTCCACAGAATTCGCTGGAGCATGCTTCACTGCAACGGCTGAAAAGAACGGACAACGTTATATTTCTGTGGTTATGAAAACAGACAGCAAGAACTCACGTTTTACTGAAACGAAAAAAGTGCTCGACTATGCATTCAACAACTTTACAACAGAAGAGATCCTTGCAAAGGGATATCAAGATAAGAGCCAAAAAACAGTTGGCGTATCAAAAGGTAAAGAAGATTCTGTTGCAATCAAGACAAACAAAGCTGTCGAGCTGGTCGTGAAAAACGGCGAGGAAGAGAATGTTAAAACGAAGCTCGTTATCAATAAAGATAAGCTTGATGAAGACGGCAATCTAGTTGCTCCAGTCAAAAAAGGTGACAAAATTGGTTACCTAACAGTGGAGACTGACAATAATTATGGAACAATCACAGGTGACAGCAAAGGCGTTCGCGTTGATGTTGTTGCAGCTGAGACAGTTGAGAAGGCGAACTGGTTTGTGTTATCCATGAGAGCCGTTGGCGGTTTCTTCGGTGATATGTGGGGAAGCATTACTGGTGCTGTAAAAGGCTTATTCTAATTTTTTAGGTTTTGATTGAATATTTCCTACACATCGGTGTATGATAAATAATACAATGATGAATATAATAAGGCGTTGACGAGAACTAGTAGCTAGAACCTATATCTTCAAAGAGAGCCAGTGGTTGGTGCAAACTGGCGGTATACTCTAGCGAATCCATCTCAGAGCACGGCATGGAAACTCTCATACATTGAGAGGTGTAAATGTCCGTCGGGTTTAAGCCCGTTATCAATTTGAGGTGAAAAGCATTCGTATGCTTTTAACTAGGGTGGCAACGCGGAATAGAAACTTCCGTCCCTTTTTGGGACGGGAGTTTTTTGTATGTTTAAGACGTTTAAAGGAGGAATTTAGAATGCTTGATGTAAAACAATTACGAGCGAATCTTGAAGAAGTAAAAGTAAAGCTGCAGCATCGCGGCGAGGATTTAAATGATCTGGATAAATTTGAGGATCTTGATAAACGACGCAGGGAGCTTATTGTTGAAACAGAGCAATTAAAGAGCAGAAGAAATGAAGTATCCCAGCAAATCGCCATCATGAAGAAAGAGAAACAGGATGCAGATGCACTTATTAAGGAAATGCGTGAAGTCGGCGAGAAGATTAAAGGGTTCGATACAGAGCTGAGAACGATTGAGGAAGAATTAGAAAATATCATGCTCACCATTCCGAACATCCCTCATGACAGTGTTCCAGTCGGCGATTCTGAGGATGAGAACGTTGAGACACGTAAATGGGGAGAGGTCAGAGACTTTGGATTTGAGCCAAAGCCTCACTGGGAAATCGCAGCTGATCTTGGCATTATTGACTTCGAACGGGCTGGAAAGGTAACTGGAAGTCGATTCGTTTTCTATAAGGGTCTGGGAGCAAGACTTGAGCGTGCCCTTGCAAGCTTTATGCTGGACCTTCATGTGGAGGAGCATGGATATGTTGAAATGCTTCCGCCATACATGGTTAATCGTACAAGCATGACAGGCACTGGCCAGCTTCCTAAGTTTGAAGAGGATGCTTTCTTGATCAACAGCGAGGATTATTTCCTCATCCCGACAGCAGAGGTTCCTGTCACAAACTATCACCGTGATGAGATTTTAAACGGGGAAGAGCTCCCGATTAATTATGCTGCTTACAGTGCATGCTTCCGTTCTGAAGCTGGTTCTGCTGGGCGTGATACACGCGGACTTATTCGTCAGCACCAGTTCAACAAGGTTGAGCTCGTGAAGTTTGTTAAACCGGAAGATTCTTATGATGAACTAGAGAAATTGACAGGTCATGCGGAGAAGGTTCTCCAATTACTTGGCTTGCCATACCGTGTCTTGAAAATGTGTACGGCTGACCTAGGTTTCACAGCTGCGAAGAAATATGACCTAGAGGTTTGGATTCCAAGCTATGAGACATACCGCGAGATTTCTTCTTGCAGTAATTTCGAGGCCTTCCAGGCACGCCGTGCAAATATCCGTTTTCGTCGTGAGCCAGGTGCTAAACCAGAGCACGTTCATACGTTGAATGGATCTGGATTGGCAATTGGCAGAACAATTGCTGCCATTCTAGAGAACTACCAGCAGGAAGATGGTTCTGTCCTTATTCCAGAGGCATTACAGCCATACATGGGCGGCAAAAAAGCCATCACAAAAGAAAATGCTCAATAAGAGCTTAAATAAAAAAGGATGCTATAATGGCATCCTTTTTTTATATCGGTGATTAGATTTTGCGCAGCTTTTCTGATTGCTCCATATGCTCGGATACTTTATGCAAAATATCATGAATGGCATTTGGGTCCTCATTCAAGTCATATTCATTGATGTTGAGGCGGAGAATTGGGCAGGCATTAAAGGAATTAATCCATTCCTCGTACCGTTCGTGCATTTCTTTCCAATAATCAAGCGGTGTTTGCTGCTCCATTTCTCTCCCGCGAATCTGAATGCGTTTGATGATATCATCTAGAGAGCCTTCAAGGTAGATCAGTAAATCTGGATGAGGGAAGTAAGGTGTCATTACCATGGCCTCAAACAAGCTCGTATAGGTCTCGTAATCGGTAGGAGACATTGTTCCCTTGTCATAATGCATTTTCGCAAATATACCTGTGTCTTCGTAGATGGAACGGTCTTGAATAAAGCCGCCTCCATATTCGAAGATTCTCTTTTGCTCCTTATAGCGCTCAGCTAGGAAGTACACTTGAAGATGGAAGCTCCATCGGGAGAAGTCAGCATAAAAGCTATCGAGGTAGGGATTCGTATCAACCTTCTCGAAGGATGTTCGGAAGTCAAGTGCCTCCGCAAGGGCTTTTGTTAAAGTGGATTTTCCAACACCGACGGTTCCGGCTATGGTGATAACGGAATTCTTCGGAATGTGGTAGTTATGAAGGTGGCTCATGAACAAACTCCTTTTTGCAATTGATTGGATACAGACGTTAGGATGTAATCAAGATCATTTTTACGAAGGACAAAGTCAATCTCATCTCCGTTGAAGCGAAGAACCGGAATATCTGGGTGGGCTGCTTCGAACTCATTCATGAAGACAGCATAATCCTCTGAGAGCTGCTTTAAATATTGGTGACTGATATTCTTCTCAAACTCGCGTCCGCGCAGGGAAATTCGGTCAAGCAGGGTATCGAGACTTGCATCCAGATAGATGACCATATTCGGCCTTGGCATATCGGCAGTTAAAATAGAATAAATGTCCTTATATTTATCGAACTTTGCATCCTTGATCGTACGCTGGGCAAATATTAAATTTTTGAATATATGATAGTCTGCGACGACAGGCTTATGTTCTTGGATATACTTTAATTGAATATCCTCAAGCTGTTTGAAACGATTGCAGAGGAAAAACATCTCTGTTTGAAAGCTCCACTCCTCGATATCATCATAAAATTTGCCGAGGAAGGGGTTTTCATCTACGATTTCCTTCAAGAGCTTGAAATCAAGATGATTGGCAATCGCTTGGGCTAGGGTTGTTTTTCCGACACCGATTGGACCTTCGACTGTTATAAATGGAGTATTGGTCAAATTGGAGGCCCTCCTTATATATGAAAAAATTTTACTATGATAAAGACCGTCTTTTATTGTACCATATAGAAATATAATTTCGTTATTGTTTAATTTCATTCTTTATACCTAAACGCTGTGAAAGTGTGAATACATATATGTGAAAAAATGATGCAAGGGGAATAAACCGATGAACCAAGATGAACTTTTTATGGAGGCCGCAATTGAACAAGCCAAGCTTGCGCTGGAGAAAAGGGAAGTACCGATTGGAGCTGTCATAGTCAAGGATGGGAAAATTATCGCCTCTGCCCATAACCTTCGGGAAACCAATCAAAATGCCACAGCCCATGCAGAGGTGCTGGCTATTACGAAGGCGTGTGAAAAACTTGGGACGTGGCGGCTTGAGGGGGCGACTCTTTATGTGACATTGGAGCCATGTCCGATGTGTGCTGGGGCGCTGATCATGTCCAGAGTCGACAGAGTGGTGTACGGAGCGAAGGATCCAAAGGGCGGGTGTGCAGGTACTTTCATGAACCTGCTTGAGGATGAGCGCTTCAATCACCAATGCGAGGTACGTTCAGGTGTATGTGAGGATACTTGCGGGGGAATGCTGACATCCTTCTTTAAAGAATTACGTGAACGGAAGAAAAGGGAAAGAAAGAAGGAAGCCGAAACGGACATGCAGGAAAAGGAAAACTGACTCGATGGAGTGGGGATTGCTTTTTTTCATGTAAATGGTTATACTTATTTATGTGTCATTTACGGCACACCTAACTATTGGTTTCAAATTTGCCGTGCTAGGTGGGGAGGTAGCGGTGCCCTGTACTTGCAATCCGCTCTAGCAAGACTGAATTCCCTCCTTCGGTAAGTACTCTGTAAGGTCTGACCATTGTAAGTGGTGTTGACGTCTGGGTCCTGCGCAATGGGAACTTACGAACCCTGTCAGGTCCGGAAGGAAGCAGCAGTAAGTAAGAACTCCCATGTGCCGCAGGGCAGCCTGGGCCGAGCTAACTGCAATGGTTCCGCTTATGGATACTTATCAACGGAGGGTGCACGGCAGTTAATTTTACATATAGAACTTAAACCATTCTCACCACAGCGGAGGATGGTTTTTTTGTATGGATTGCCGTTTGTAAATACGGCCGATTACGATATAATAAAGGGGACTATGTAAGGGGGGCAAGGAAATTGGGATATCAAGCATTATACCGTGTCTGGCGTCCGCAATCCTTTGAGGATGTAATCGGACAGGAACACGTAACGAAAACGCTTCAAAATGCCTTGATGCAGCAGAAAATATCCCACGCTTATTTGTTCTCGGGTCCTCGAGGAACTGGTAAAACAAGTGCTGCCAAGATCTTGGCAAAGGCTGTGAACTGTGAACATGCTCCTGTCAGTGAGCCATGCAATGAATGTGCTGCCTGCAGAGGGATCACAGATGGTTCAATATCCGATTGTTTAGAGATAGATGCTGCCTCTAATAATGGGGTAGAAGAGATCCGGGATATCCGGGATAAAGTAAAATATGCACCATCTTCTGTTAAGTATAAAGTCTACATTATTGATGAAGTTCATATGTTATCGACAGGTGCCTTCAACGCCCTGCTCAAAACATTGGAAGAACCGCCGGCCCATGTCATTTTCATCCTAGCGACGACAGAACCGCATAAAATTCCTCTCACCATTATCTCTCGTTGTCAGCGTTTTGATTTCAAACGAATTACCCCGCAGGATATCGTCAGCCGAATGGAACGAATCTTACGGGAAAGCGGTGTTGAGTACGAAGAACAAGCACTTTCCGTCATTGCGCGAGCGGCTGAGGGCGGAATGAGGGATGCGCTAAGCTTGCTTGACCAGGCAATCTCATTCGGTTCTGACCGGGTGACAATGGAGGATGCCTTGACGGTTACGGGGGCTGTTTCTCAATCATTCCTGACCAAAATTGTTAAAGCAATTCATGAAAAGGATACAGCAGAAGCGCTCGGTCAATTGAAAGACTTGCTGGCAATGGGGAAAGACCCCGTCCGGTTTGTTGAAGATATGATCCTATTCTACCGGGACATGCTCTTGTTCCAGGCGGCGCCTGGACTGGAGGATTCCTTGGAAAGAGTCTATATAGATGATGATTTCAAGAGGCTGGCTGAAGGGATTGCTCCTGAGAGCCTGTACACATGGATTGATCAATGGAACCAATCCATCCAAGAAATGAAATGGTCGACCCATCCGAGAATTTCCTTGGAAGTACTCCTCGTGAAATTGTGCCAGTCCGATGCACCGGTAAAAGCGGCTTCGGGCGGTGTCGATGATGCTGCTGTGAAGAAGCTCGTCGAACGTATTAATCACTTGGAATCAGAAATCAACTCCTTGCGTTCCCAAGCACCAGGTGACCAAGGGATGACGCCGAAGGATAAGCCGAAGAAGGCAGCGGTCTCTAATCGATCCTTTAAAGTGCCTGTAGGACGTGTAAATGAAGTGCTGAAGAGCGCAACAAAACCTGCCTTAATGAAAATAAAAGGCAGCTGGGCAGAGATGCTTGAATCACTCAAACGCTCACAAGCTGCCCTTTTGAATGATGCAGAACCAGTTGCTGCCTCTGAACAGGCATTTGTGCTAAAATTCAAGTATGAAATCCACTGCCAAATGGCAATGAATAACCAGGAATTCATTTCTGGCCTGAAATCGACTCTTCTTCAAATCACAGGCAGCAGCTTTGACATTGTAGGTGTCCCAGAGGATGCCTGGAAGAAAATCCGGGAAGAATATGTTGCTAATCAAAAAACAGATAATGACGAAGAAAAGAGCAGTCAGGAACCTGCTGAGGAAGATCCGCTGATCGTCAAAGCAAGGGAATTATTTGGCGATGAGCTAGTGGAAATAAAAGAATAATTGGAGGGCTATACACATGCGTGGAATGGGCAATATGCAAAATATGATGAAGCAAATGCAGAAAATGCAAAAGAAAATGGCTGAAGCACAAGAAGAGCTTGGCCAAAAGAAAATTGAAGGAACAGCTGGCGGCGGCATGGTAACTGTCATCGTTACTGGGCATAAAGAAATCGTTGAAGTAAAAATCAAAGAAGAAGTGGTAGACCCGGATGATATCGAAATGCTTCAAGACTTGGTGCTTGCTGCCACAAATGATGCTCTAAGAAAAGCTGATGAGCTTACTAGCAGCACAATGGGCCAATTCACAAAAGGATTGAATCTACCGCCAGGCTTCATGTAAGGAGTAAGTAAATGCACTATCCTGAACCAATATCAAAGTTGATAGACAGTTTCATGAAACTGCCAGGAATCGGCCCGAAAACGGCTGCCAGACTGGCATTTTTCGTGTTAGGTATGAAGGAAGACACGGTTCTTGATTTCGCTAAAGCTCTCGTAAATGCGAAGCGCAATCTGACATACTGCTCTGTATGCGGGCATATTACTGATCAAGATCCTTGTTATATTTGTGAAGATAAACATCGCGACAGGTCCATCGTTTGTGTGGTGCAGGAGCCGAAGGATGTCATCGCTATGGAGAAAATGAGAGAGTTTAATGGCTTGTATCATGTTCTTCATGGAAGCATATCCCCAATGGATGGTATTGGGCCGGAGGATATTAATATTCCTGCCCTTTTAACAAGATTGCAGGATGAGACGGTTCAGGAGGTTATTCTCGCAACCAACCCGAATATCGAAGGGGAAGCCACTGCTATGTATATCTCTAGATTGTTGAAACCAACTGGGATAAAAATCACCCGTATAGCCCATGGGCTGCCGGTAGGCGGAGACTTGGAATATGCAGATGAAGTCACTTTATCAAAGGCAATAGAAGGAAGAAGAGAATTGTAGGATACAGCTTGGAGGGGACAGCGTGTTATTTCGAAGAAAAGGCAAGCTTCGCAGAGAATTCGACCAAAAGCTTATCCATGATATCGAGACGATGAAGGCTAACTGGTATAACCATAAGGGTTTGTTTGAGAAGAGCTTCGATCCATCTTTCGATACGATATGCCAAGCGAAGTTAAGTGAATTGAAGTACTATTATCTATTTAAAGAAGCAAAGAAACGGAATGTCTCTTTGCATTAAATATTTGCTCCCAGGGCTGTTCTAAATGAAGTGCTTGTCTCATAAAGTGAGGTAAACGCTTAGGAGGGATGGCTATGGAGCAAGGGGTATTCATTGCTGTTGCAATAGGCTTAATTCTGCTTTTGTTGATTGCCGGTGTGCCGCGTAATCCTCTGAAACAAATGGGGAGCCTGATTGCCAAGCTTGTGCTTGGCGCCGTTGCGTTATTTTTGATTAATGCAGCGGGAGGGAGCTATGGGATTCATATTCCTATTAATATCCCCACGACAATGATCTCAGGGATCTTAGGTATACCAGGAATGGCGGCTTTAGTCATTGTACAAAAATGGATTATTGGGTGATGAAAGTTAGGTTGTAAAAGACAACCTAACTTTTTTTATATAAACTATTGCACTATAGGAAAAAGGATGGTATATTAATAAACGTCGCTGCTGCTAGTGAGGCAGATGACGAAAAAAAATAAAAAAAGTCGTTGACAAAATGAAGCTGACTTGGTATGATGTTAAAGTCGCTGAAAACGACAACGAAACAGATTGTTCTTTGAAAACTAAACAAAACGAAACGCTAAGTAAGTCTTAAAATTTGAGAGTTTAACTCTCGTCAATGTTTTATTTTTAATAGCTAGATCAAACATCTTTTGGAGAGTTTGATCCTGGCTCAGGACGAACGCTGGCGGCGTGCCTAATACATGCAAGTCGAGCGAATCAGATGGGAGCTTGCTCCTGGATGATTAGCGGCGGACGGGTGAGTAACACGTGGGCAACCTGCCCGTAAGATTGGGATAACTCCGGGAAACCGGTGCTAATACCGAATAGTTTCTGATACCTCATGGTGTCAGAGGGAAAGTTGGCTTCGGCTAACGAGATCAGATGGGAGTCCTGGATGATTAGCGGCGGACGGGTGAGTAACACGTGGGCAACCTGCCCGTAAGATTGGGATAACTCCGGGAAACCGGTGCTAATACCGAATAGTTTCTCTCATCTCAT
>NZ_LFZV01000001.1:4007975-4060340 GCF_001183965.1 Bacillus sp. FJAT-27916 | reverse complement strand
ACACGGAAGTTAAGCTCTTCAGCGCCGATGGTAGTTGGGGCTCACGCCCCTGTGAGAGTAGGACGTTGCCGGGCAAGCGAAACCAGTTCAGTAGTGAACTGGTTTTTTGTGTTTTATATTTTCTCGAAAGAGAATATAAAAGTTGATAAAGTCTATCCGAACTGGCAGCAGGCATCTCCGATTGGGGAGAAGCAAGGAGATCCAGAAGGCAAGTGAGTGAAGCCCGGAATGAAAGGTGTCCGCACTCGTTCAGTCCAGTGCGGCCGACGTCGAGGTTCATCGCTTATCGCCGATCAGGTTCCGAATACGGAAATTAAGCTCGCGCGCCGATGGTAGTTGGGGCTGCGCGTCCCCTGTGAGAGTAGGACGTTGCCGGGCAAGCAGAAACCAGTTCAGTAGTGAGCTGGTTTTTTTGTGTTTTCAGGGTATCGTAGAGATGCGGACAAATCAAAAAAGCCTAATAATAGTGTGGTTTTTGAAGATTTTAAGGCAAAAAAACGAGATATCTTCTAAAAAGCAGCTCAGCTTATCATTTTTGACGGTCAGAGGATGGATCGGTTTTATTTTTTTATCTCCATTTTTCTAATTTTAAGATTTAAGGGCGAACGACCTTTGTTAAGGGCGGAATCCAGGCATTACGGGCGATGACCCATCACCTTTTTCAAAATAAGAATTCATTCGCCCACATCCAGATTCATAAAACCTCACCCCTCCCTTCCACTAAA
Organism: Bacillus sp. FJAT-27916; assembly: GCF_001183965.1. GTDB lineage: Bacteria > Bacillota > Bacilli > Bacillales > Pradoshiaceae > Pradoshia. The sequence goes on along the minus strand of NZ_LFZV01000001.1, from coordinate 4,059,615 downwards.
CTTTATATGTTGACCCCTAATTAAGACATACAACGTATGCCTGCTCTGGGCATACAATAAGATACAGAAAGAATTCAAAATCATGTATACAATGCCTTGCCAGCGGTGATACTAGGATTAGTGGGAGGTGTATTTATGGCCATTTTTGATGCAGCCTATAAGGAGTTCAAGGAGTCTGAAAACAGATGCCGTATTTGTGAGAAAGTGAAATCAGAAGGTCTACAGCTTCATATAGGATTCATTTGTTCCGAATGTGAGAGAGAGATTGTTCAGACAGATACGAGTGAGCCGGTTTATCAGGAATTCGTGGAGAAACTGCGGAGGAATAATATATCCGGTATTTATACGTAAAGGATTTCAGTTCGTTACTTGAACGAACCGAATAGGAAAATTTATAATGATAAAAAGCACAGGCCCCTTCTTTTGACGGAGCCTTTTTATATGGCTGTGATGAGGAAGGTAGTTGATATAAATGGATAAAATAAAGATACCGATTCTGGAAATGCTGGAGGCTCATAGAGGGAAAGTACCTCTATCATTACATGTCCCAGGTCATAAGAATGGATCAATGGTACATCCGCGGACGCCATCTGGTCTGCAATCAGCTATGAGCTGGGATATGACCGAGCTGACCGGTCTGGATGATCTCCATAGCCCGGAGGAGGGGATTAAAGAAGCTGAAACATTGCTTTCCTCTTTTTATCAGACAGATAGAAGTTATCTGCTTGTGAATGGTTCTACAGTGGGGAATTTAGCGATGATTCTTGGGGTTATCCAGCCGGGAGAAAAGGTGCTGGTACAGAGGAATTGCCATAAGTCTGTTATGAACGGGTTGGAGCTTGCTCGTGCAAACCCTATCTTCATTCATCCGGAGCTGGATGCAGAGGGGGTTGAGATTGGGCTCACAGCTTCAGTCATCAATAAATATTTACATAGGCACCCGGATACGAAAGCCATCATTTTAACTTACCCCAATTATTATGGAATGGCTATGGACCTTGAGGATCTCATTAAGGAAGCTCATTGTTTGCAAATTCCTGTACTCGTTGATGAGGCTCATGGTGCTCATTACGCAGCAGGTGACCCTTTCCCGCCTTCTGCCCTTCTTCATGGGGCAGATATTGTGGTTCACTCCGCTCATAAGACACTGCCTGCGATGACAATGGGGTCATATTTACATATTCAAGGGAATCTGGTTTCTGCCGAGCAGGTGGAGCGTTATGTCAGGATGCTTCAGTCCAGCAGTCCATCCTACCCGATTATGCTGTCGCTTGATTTAGCGAGGGCATATCTGGAAGGATATGGCGAGTTAGATAAGCAATATCTTCAGAAGCAGATTCAGCTATTGAAGGATTATTTAGCCAGTCATAAACAGCTGGCTGTATATGAAACAGAGGATGCTGATTGGCTTGACCCGCTTAAACTGATGATATACCACCGCGGCGGTCTCTCAGGTCAGGAGCTGCAGGCAAAGCTTGAGGAAGCCGGCCTCTACTCAGAGCTCTCAACAGACCGATTTGTGTTATTTGTTCTCCCTCTCTTGAAGGAGGGCGAGGAATATTTCATTAAGGAGATTATAGCAAGGTTCGAGTCGATAGTGTGGAACGAGGGAAAGGGGGCTCAAGCCCGCCATACAGCCTTGATACAGGATGAAGCCAATAGGAGAGAACATAGTGAGCTTGCCTTATCCTACGAGGAAATGGAGAGGCTGCAGGTAGACAGACAACCGCTTTCTCTCGCCATTGGGGAGATTGCTGCCGAGGCAGTTATTCCTTATCCGCCCGGAATTCCGCTCATTCAGCGCGGGGAACGGATTACGGAGGAGGTAGCTGAAGCGTGCCAGAAGCTATTGGAGCAGGGGAAAAAAATCCAAGGTGGCATGTTTCTGAAAGAAGGAGAAATTCAGGTCTTTAAAAGGGGCCTATGATATACTAACTAGTAGCGTACATAATATTGGAGGGTACAGCCTTGAATCGAGGAGTATTTATTACAGTGGAGGGTCCTGAGGGAGCCGGAAAAACAACCATCATAGCAAAAGTGGCTGAACAGCTGGAGAAGGAAGGATACAGCATTATCCTAACGAGAGAGCCTGGGGGCATCCCCATTGCTGAACAGATTCGAGAGGTAATCCTGAATCGAAGTAATACAGCGATGGACCCGCGTACAGAGGCACTCCTTTATGCAGCTGCCCGCAGACAGCATTTGATGGAGAAGGTTGTACCGGCACTTGAAAAGGGAGCAATCGTCCTTTGTGACCGTTTCGTTGATAGTTCCTTGGCTTACCAAGGATACGCAAGAGGTATAGGGGTAGAGGAAATCTGGCAGATTAACCAGTTCGCCATTGAAGACCTTATGCCGGAGCTGACATTATTTTTCATGATTGAGCCGAAAAAAGGACTAGAGAGAATCGAGCAGCATAAAAATAGAGAAGTAAATAGACTTGATGTAGAGGAGCTGAGCTTCCATCAGAAAGTGTATGACGGCTATCAATTATTGATGGAAAAGGACCCGTCACGCATTAAAGGCATTGATGCAGACCGGTCTATTGAGGAAGTATATGAAGAAACTCTTCACCAAATAAAGACAATTATTGACAGGAAACCTTAAAGCACTGCTTTAAGGTTTTATATTAATCTTATACAGGCTTTGGTATAATGAAGATGACAACTTAGAGGAAAACACATGAATAGATTGATTCTAGATTGGGGGGTTCACCATGAAACTTATTGTAGCAATAGTACAAGATAAGGACAGTGCAAAATTATTAAGTGACTTGGTTGACCATAACTTCCGTGCGACTAAGTTGGCCACGACAGGCGGGTTTCTGAAATCTGGCAATACGACTTTTATGATTGGTACTGAGGAAATACGGGTCAATAAGGCTCTTGAAATCATTAAAAGGAATTGTCAGGCGAGGGAGCAATATGTGTCACCGGTCTCACCCATCGGAGGGAATGCGGATTCGTATGTGCCGTATCCAGTCGAAGTAGAGGTGGGAGGGGCAACTGTATTTGTCCTGCCAGTGGATCAGTTCTATCATTTTTAAGTTTAAGGGATGAGAGGAAATAAGCATGATTGAAACATGGGAACAGCTATCAAGCCAGCAGCCAAGAGCAGCAGCAATGCTGAAGAACAGCCTGATAAAAGACAGGGTAGCACATGCATACCTATTTGAAGGGGAGCGTGGCACCGGCAAGCAGGATGCGAGTATATTGCTTGCTAAGTCCTTATTCTGCCTTGAGCCGATTGAGGGGTATCTTCCATGCGGAGAATGCGCGAACTGTAAGAAAATCGAGCATAAGAATCATGCGGATGTCCATATCATCGAACCTGATGGCCTTTCAATCAAGAAAGAGCAGATCAAAATGCTTCACGAAGAATTTCAGAAAAAAGCAGTTGAATCTCAAAAGAAAGTTTACATTATTACTCACGCGCACAAAATGACAGCCTCTGCGGCAAACAGCCTGTTGAAGTTCCTTGAGGAACCTCATGCAGGCACGACCATTATCTTGCTGACTGATCAAATCCACCGGATGCTTTCTACGATTTTATCCAGATGCCAGACCATTTCCTTTACACCTTTAAACCCTGTGGAGCTAAGCAAGCAATTAGTTCAATCAGGGGTACCAGACAAGAAGGCTAGATTAATTGCCAGTTTGACGAATAGTGTCGAAGAAGGACTAGCTTTAAATGAGGATGAGTGGTTTGCACAAGCCCAAAAGATAGTGGTAAAATTGTTTGAAGCCATAAAAAATCCAGTGGATGGCATTATGGTCGTCCAAGAGGATTGGCTCCCTCATTTCAAAGAACGTGAGCAAATGGAAATGGGATTATTGCTTCTTTTGAATATATACAGAGATCTCCTTTACGTTCAGCTTGATAAACCAGAGGAAATGGTTTATCAGGATAAGGAGGATCAATTCCGCCAATTGGCTATAATGCATTCGCAAAAGCGATTAGCCAATCAGATGAATGAAATACTGGAGGCAAAACGGAAGCTTTCGGCGAATATGAACCCACAGCTGTTAATGGAGCAGCTTGTGCTTAACCTTCAGGAGGGGTTTACACTTGTATGATGTTGTAGGAGTCCGCTTTAAAAAAGCGGGTAAAATATATTATTTCGACCCAGGTGAGCTCGAGATAGCCAAGGATGAGTATATTATTGTAGAAACCGTCAGAGGCATTGAATTTGGGAAAGCTGTGATTCCGCGCAAGCAAGTGGGCGAAAATGATATAGTCCTTCCTTTGAAAAAGGTCATCCGGATTGCTGATGAGAAAGATCGCTTTACCGTAGACGAGAATAAGGAAATTGCCCAGCAGGCTTTCCAGATTTGCAGTGAAAAAGTAACAGAGCATCGGCTGGATATGAAGCTGGTTGATGTGGAATATACCTTTGACCGCAATAAGGTGATTTTTTACTTTACAGCGGATGGACGAGTTGATTTTCGTGAGCTTGTTAAGGACTTGGCGGCCATTTTCCGCACAAGGATTGAACTCAGGCAAATAGGCGTTAGGGATGAGGCCAAAATGCTCGGCGGTATCGGCCCATGCGGACGGATGTTATGCTGTTCAACCTTCTTAGGGGATTTTGAGCCAGTCTCAATCAAAATGGCGAAAGACCAAAATTTATCACTTAATCCAACGAAGATCTCAGGGCTGTGCGGCCGTCTCATGTGCTGCCTGAAATATGAGAATGATGAGTATGAAAGTGCAAAAGAGCAGCTTCCTGACCTTGGTGAGTATATCAATACACCAATGGGCAAAGGAAAGGTTATCGGCCTGAATATCCTTGAGAAGATCATGCAGATTGAATTGCAAGGAAAAGAACGTGTTGTTGAATATACGCTGGATGAGATGATGGAGGAAGGCACCTTCACGATTCAAGCCACAGATTAATAAGGTGGTGGGTGTTATGAATAAAAAGGAAATATTCGATTCGGTCAGCAGCATGGAGGCCCAAATCGGCGATTTGTACAAGCAGCTCGGGGAATTAAAGGAACATTTGGCTGAGATTCTAGAGGAGAATAATACGCTCCAATTGGAGAATGAGAATGTTCGCCGCCGTTTGCTTGAGCTCGAAAAGAGTAAACCTGCTTCTGCTCAAAAAAAGCAGAAGAAAGGAAATAAGCCGATGGATATTGGAGAGGGGTATGACAACCTCGCAAGGCTTTATCAGGAAGGCTTCCATATTTGCAATTTGCATTTTGGAAGTCCGCGTAAGGACGGGGATTGCCTGTTTTGCCTCTCATTTTTGAATAAGAAATAAAGATAGTCTTTCCTATCGTTTAGGAAAGGCTATTTTTATAAAGGATATTTGGTTAGGAGCGAATAGTTTTTGAATATGTTAAAAGATGATGAACGCCTGGATTATCTCTTGGGAGAGCCGCTTCGGATTATTCAAAGCCCAAGTGTTTTCTCTTTCTCTCTGGATGCAGTGCTGCTTGCGAAATTCGCCTATGTACCGATTCAAAAGGGAAATCTCGTGGACCTTTGTGCCGGTAATGGGGTGATCCCGCTCTTATTGAGCCGGAGGACCAAGGGACATATCCATGGGGTGGAGATTCAGGAAAGACTTCATGATATGGCTTTAAGAAGTGTTCAATATAATAACTTGTCCGAGCAGATTACGATGCATCATGAGGACTTGAATAAGATTGTCCCGATTCTCGGGCATGATAAATATGATGTGGTTACATGCAATCCCCCGTATTTTCTGACACCTGCTAAGGAAATCCAGAATGATAATGAACATTATGCTATAGCCAGACATGAGATAATGTGTACATTAGAGGATGTTGTCCGGGTAAGCAGCCAGCTGCTGAAGCAGGGAGGGAAGGCAGCCTTTGTGCACCGGCCCGGAAGGCTTCTTGATATCCTGACTTTAATGAGGAAATACCGAATTGAACCGAAGCGGCTGCAATTTGTGTATCCAAAGGCAGGACGGGAGGCCAATACCATTTTGGTAGAGGGAATCAAGGGCGGGAGCCCGGATTTGAAGCTGCTGCCGCCTCTTGTCGTTTATCAGGATCATAATGAGTATACAGACGAGCTAAAACGGATAATTGATGGAGAATAATATGCATTATTTCTATGTACTTGAATGTGCGGACGGTAGTTTTTATGCAGGCTACACGAATAATATTGAGAAAAGAGTCCATACCCATAATGAGGGAAAAGGGGCTAAGTATACACGAGCAAGAAGGCCTGTGGTCCTGCGTTATTACGAGGAGTATGAAACAAAGACAGAGGCCATGCAGGCGGAATACCGCTTCAAGCAATTGAGGAGATACGAGAAGGAGCGGATCGTGCAAATGGGAGGTAATGGCGTTGAAGAGCCAAAAGAGCTTTGAGCAGGAGCGGGAACCTGCCTTGTATTTAGTGCCGACACCAATCGGCAATTTAGAGGATATGACCTATCGCGCTGTGAGAATTTTACGTGAGGCTGATGTGATTGCAGCGGAGGATACCCGTAATACGAAGAAGCTGTGCAATCATTTTGAGATTCAGACACCGCTTATCAGTTATCATGAGCATAACAGGCAGCAAAGCGGTGAAGCAATCTTAGAGAGAATCAGGAACGGGAGTGTGGTTGCTCTTGTGAGTGATGCGGGAATGCCTGCGATCTCAGACCCGGGCTATGAGCTTGTACAAGCTTGTATAGAGGAAGGAATACCTGTGGTGGCACTTCCGGGTGCAAATGCAGCCTTGACTGCCCTGATCGCCTCAGGAATCACACCTCAGCCTTTTTACTTCTATGGATTCCTGAACCGGAGCCGAAAGGAGAAGAAAAAGGAGCTTGAGGAGCTGAAGAAGAAGGATGGGGCCATCATCTTCTATGAATCCCCTCACCGTCTGAAGGAGACGCTTGGGCTTTTGCATGAATACCTTGGAGACAGGCAGATAGTTCTGGCACGCGAGCTGACGAAGCGATTTGAGGAATATATTCGCGGGTCCATTGCCGAGGCAATCGAATGGGCGAATAATCAGGAGGTTCGCGGTGAGTTTGTCTTAATTGTAGAGGGCACTGATTATGTGGAGGACGAAGCCGTTTGGTGGGAGAACATGAGCTTGAAGGAGCATGTCGAACATTATATTGATTCTAAGGGCATGAAGCCAAATGATGCAATCAAGCATGCAGCTAAGGAACGAAACATTCCGAAGAGGGAAGTATATCAGGCGTATCATATAGACATAATGAAATAAAGAACATAAAAAAGGCTCCCCGTTATGGGAAGCTTTTTTATTAAGAGTTTGTAACGTGAAGGTTTTCTTGAATTTCTTTTAGGAGTTGTTCAGCACCTTCGCGGCTTAGGATTAGTTTGCCGTCTGCTAAAGTGAAGTTGCTGTCAGATACTTCACCTGTTACTTGGCAAGTCATGTTTGGTTTATATTTTTTGAGGATGATACGCTCGTCATCAACATAGATTTCAAGGGCATCTTTCTCAGCGATTCCGAGAGTACGACGAAGTTCGATCGGAATAACCACCCGGCCAAGCTCATCTACTTTACGTACAATACCAGTGGATTTCATAACAATACTCCTCTCATAGAATAATATTTTTTTAATAAAATTCGTCATTATTCGACAAAATTTAATGATGTTATCATAATACCAAGCATTCCCAAAACCGTCAATGTTTTTAGTCCCTATATCAATGGTAGTTTGTGGGGTTTATGGGTAGAAATTTGAAAAAAACTAGTTGAAAAGGCTTACTTTTTCCTCATCTTAACCAGTATATGAAATTTTTACACCCGTAATTGTGCAGTAAATTGTATAAGATTTAGAACAAACAAACTTTTTTCGACACTTTCCGAGAGGGAAAATATTATATCAATATACTCGAATAGGACATTTTGTATAATTAATTCACCCAGACAGTACCATTTGTCTTTATGGAAATTTATTTCGTCTCTTGAGATTGGAGAGTTCCTCTGTATAAAAAATCAAGGAATTCCTTTATAATGTTACTATTATGTAAAATAGTCCTTTCGAGTAAAAGGACTTTATTGGCAGGCCTTTAAGGAGTGAAAAAGATGAAGGAAAAATTAAATACGTTTTACATTACAACCCCTATTTATTATCCAAGTGGAAATCTTCACATTGGTCATGCATATACAACAGTAGCTGGAGATGCAATGGCCCGTTATAAAAGAATGCGCGGGTTCGATGTCATGTACTTAACGGGGACAGATGAGCATGGGCAGAAGATTCAGCGAAAAGCAGAAGAGAAAGGAATCAGCCCGCAGGAATATGTAGACGGTATGATTCGAGATATCAAGATTCTATGGAAGAAGCTCGATATTTCTTATGATGATTTCATTCGCACTACTGATGAGCGTCATAAAACAGCCGTAGAGAAAATCTTTAAGCAATTATTGGACCAAGGCGATATTTACCTTGATGAATATGAAGGCTGGTACTGTACCCCTTGTGAGTCCTTCTTCACAGATCGCCAAGTCGAAGATGGAAATTGTCCGGATTGCGGCCGTCCTGTAGAGAAGGTTAAAGAGGAATCTTATTTCTTCAAGATGAGCAAATATGCAGACAGACTTTTGCAATTCTATGAGGAGCATCCAGATTTCATCCAACCTGAATCCCGAAAAAATGAAATGATCAATAACTTCTTGAAACCAGGGCTCGAGGATTTGGCTGTTTCTAGAACAACATTTGATTGGGGCATTAAGGTGCCAGGTAATCCGAAGCATGTCATTTATGTGTGGATTGACGCATTGACCAACTATATTACTGCTCTAGGATATGGCAGTGATGATGATTCTAAATACTTGAATTACTGGCCGGCAGATGTGCATCTTGTCGGAAAGGAAATTGTCCGTTTCCATACGATTTATTGGCCAATCATGTTGATGGCACTTGACCTTCCGCTTCCGAAGAAGGTATTCGCTCATGGATGGTTATTGATGAAGGATGGAAAAATGTCTAAATCTAAAGGCAATGTAGTAGACCCGGTTACCTTGATTGACCGCTATGGCCTAGATTCCTTACGCTACTACTTATTGCGTGAGGTGCCATTCGGTGCAGACGGTGTCTTTACGCCGGAGGGATTTGTCGAACGCGTTAACTTTGATTTAGCCAATGACCTTGGAAACCTGTTGAATCGGACAGTTGCAATGATCAATAAATATTTTGACGGCAAGATTCCGGCTTACAAAGGCTCTGATCGGGAATTTGACCAGCAATTGCTGCAGGCTAATCTCGAGACAGTTGAAAAGTACGAGGAAGCAATGGAGAATATGCAATTCTCTGTGGCCTTGTCTACTCTATGGCAGCTTGTCAGCCGTACGAACAAATACATTGATGAAACACAGCCATGGGCGCTTGCGAAGGATGAAGCTAAAGTGGATGAGCTAGCATCTGTCATGACCCACCTTGCGGAATCCTTAAGAAGAATCGCTGTAATGCTTAAGCCATTCCTCACTATGGCTCCGAAGAAAATCTTCGAACAGCTGAATTGTGAGCAGGAAGCAATGCAAACATGGGAAAGCCTTGAAAGCTTCGGCATTCCATCCGCTGATTTAGTGGTGAAGAAAGGAAATCCAATCTTCCCGCGTCTTGATATAGAGGAGGAGGTTGCCTATATCAAGGAATCTATGCAAAGTACGGCTCCTCAGCCGGCAGCAGAGGAAGCGAAAAAGGCACCAGAGGCACCAGAGGTCGAGGAAATTACGATTGATGACTTCAAGAAGGTAGAGCTTAGAGTAGCTCAAGTCATCAGTGCTGAACCGGTTCCGAAGGCTGATAAGCTTCTGAAGCTCCAATTGGATTTAGGGTATGAGCAGCGTCAGGTTGTCTCCGGCATTGCCCAATACTACAAACCAGAGGAACTAGCAGGCAAGAAGGTTATTTGTGTGACAAACTTGAAGCCAGTTAAGCTTCGCGGCGTCCTTTCACAAGGAATGATTCTTGCCGGAAGTGAAGACGGGCAGCTAGCACTAGCTTCAATTGCGGAATCCCTGCCAAATGGTGCGCAGGTTAAATAAGAGAAATAATCGGAGGGGGATGTTACATGTGAAACATCCCTTTCTTTATTATGTAAGTTATTAGCCGAGCTTTAACTTTTTAAGAGAATGGGTAAAAACATGGATGAAGGAATAAGACTATACTGCAAAGGAGAAAACGGATGCTGTTTGATACACATGTTCATTTAAACGATGATCAATTTGATGAGGATTTGGAAGAGGTTATTGAAAGAGCGCGAGAGAATGGAGTCGAGCGCGTAGTGGTAGTCGGATTTGACGAAAAGACAATTAAACGTGCAATCGAACTGATCGATACATATGACTTTATGTACGCTGCCATTGGCTGGCACCCTGTTGATGCCATTGATTTAACGGACAGCTATCTTGAGTGGATAGAGGAATTGACTGCTCATCCAAAGGTCGTGGCAATTGGGGAGATCGGGTTGGACTACCATTGGGATAAATCGCCGAAGGATGTACAGCAGGTTGTTTTCCGGCGCCAGATTCAATTAGCGAAGAAGCTCAATCTGCCGATTATTATTCATAATCGCGAGGCCACGGAGGATGTTGTCACTATTCTTGAAGAGGAAGGGGCAGCGGAGGTTGGGGGAATCATGCATTGCTTTAGCGGAAGCCCTGAAACAGCGAAACGCTGCCTTGATATGAACTTCTATATTTCACTTGGAGGTCCGGTTACATTCAAAAATGCGATAAAGCCGAAGGAAGTGGCAAAGGCTGTACCGCTTGACCGCCTGCTTATTGAGACAGATTGTCCTTACCTGGCTCCACATCCATACCGCGGAAAGAGAAATGAGCCGAGCTATGTGAGGCTTGTTGCTGAGCAGATTGCTGACTTGAAGGAAGTGTCCTTTGAAGAGGTTGCAAAGGCGACAACAGAAAACGCAAACCGTCTGTTCAAAATCCAATAATACCAATCGGCGAAGGTCCTGACAGATTGTGTGGATCTTCGCCTTTTTTGTATTGTAAATTAGCGTGTTCCGTATTCAGAAAAGGTAGATAGGTTGACAATGTTGTCAGAATATCTATATAATTCATTCAGTGAAAAGGGGGAATTTTCGTGATTCAATACATGAAAAACCTATTTTCCAGGCCGAGACGAACGTCAAGGACGATATTAATTATGACAAGTGCAGCTGTTTTTATGTTTGCAACAGGAATTATATTTTATGAAAGTACAAAAAAAACAGTAGCACTGAGCCTGGATGGAAAAAAGCAAACGGTCAAGACCCATGCTGACACCATTAATGAACTGTTACAAGAACTAGAGGTTGAGGTAGGTAAAGAGGATTATCTTAGTCTTGCAAAAGGGACCGAGATCAGCGATGACCTGCATGTTATCTGGAACCCGGCTACAGAGGTGGAGCTGACAATTGACGGGGAGACTTCCTCCGTTTGGACGCTTTCTCAAACAGTTGGTGAGTTCCTTGAGGAAGAAGGCATACAGCTCAGAGCAGAGGATAAGGTATCTGAAGGCATGGATGAGGCAATCAAAAAAGATATGGATATCAAAATAGAAACGGCATTTCCCATAGCCCTCAAGGTAGGGAACGAGGAACGGGAAATATGGTCAACTTCGACCACGGTCGCTGATTTTTTAAAGAGTGAGCAGGTAAGTGTGAATGAATTAGACCGGGTCAGTCCAGCTTTATCTGAACATTTGACAGAGGAAACAGCTGTCACCGTTACAAGGGTAGAAAAGGTCACCGATGTGGTGGAAGAACCAATTAGCTATGAAACAGTCACCCAGAAGGATTCATCCCTGGAGAAGGGGAAGGAAAAAATTATAACTGAAGGACAAGAAGGATTAATCAGTAAAACATATGAATTAACAAAAGAAAACGGGAAAACCGTATCTAAAGAGTTGGTTTCTGAGAAAACGGTCAAGAAGAAGGTTGACGAGGTCGTCGCTATTGGAACGAAGGAAAAGAAAGCGGCTGTTACACCAGTGTCAATATCTTCTAAATCTTCAGCGTCTTCATCCTCGTCAGCAGAGGAGTATTATGTCACAGCAACAGCTTATACGAGCGGCTGTAACGGATGCACCGGTAAAACGGCAACAGGGGTTAATCTGCGTGCTAATCCAAATGCTAAGATCATAGCCGTTGATCCAAGCTTTATCCCGCTTGGTACGAAGGTGTATGTAGAAGGCTACGGTTATGCAACAGCAGCAGATACTGGCGGTGCCGTGAGCGGCAAGAAGATTGATGTATTTGTACCATCGACGGCGGACGCTTATAATTGGGGCGTGAAGACCGTCAAAATTAAGGTGTTTCGTTAAATAAATCGATATTATTTATACAGAGGATTTTTGTCCTCTGTTTTTTTGCGTTATAATAAGCAGGATTGCTATTTAGAATTATGCTATTACATTTATATTACAAAAATAACGTAAATATATCAAATATTAAATGAATAAAAAGAAAGCTTTTTTGGAGGAAAAATGAAAATCAAGGAAATCATTGTGGTAGAAGGGAAAGATGACACGGTTGCCATCAAGCGGGCACTTGATGCAGACACGATTGAAACAAATGGGTCTGCGATTAATGAGGAGACCTTGGATAAAATACGGCTCGCCCAGAAGGTGCGCGGTGTCATCGTCTTCACGGACCCAGATTTTCCTGGGGAGCGGATTCGCCATATCATCACGCAAAACGTACCAGGCTGTCAGCACGCCTTCTTGCCTAAGCATCTGGCCATTCATAAAACGGGCAAGGGACTCGGGGTGGAGCATGCATCACCAGAGGCCATAAGAGAAGCCCTCTCTAATGCCAAGCAGATGGAAGAGGAGCAAGTCGAAGTCATCAGCAAAGAGGATTTGATGATGTTTGGGCTTATTGGGGGCAGTGATTCGGCGGATAAGAGAGAAAGGTTAGGAAAATACCTGAATATCGGGTACGCTAATGGGAAGCAGCTATATGCAAGGCTGAAGATGTTTGGAATCACAAAGGAAGAATTTCTACACGCAATTGAACAGATAAATGGAGTGGAAACAAATGAATAAAGATATCGCTACGCCTATTAAGACGAGGCAAATATTAGAGAAGTATGGCTTTTCCTTTAAGAAAAGCCTCGGACAAAACTTCTTGATCGACACGAATATTCTCCGCAATATTGTGCATCATTCAGGTGTTACAGAGGAGAGCGGCGCCATAGAAATTGGTCCGGGAATTGGAGCTTTGACGGAGCAGCTGGCTAAGTCATGCAAGAAGGTGGTTGCTTTTGAGATTGACCAAAGACTCTTGCCTATCTTAGCGGATACATTATCTGAGTATGAGAATGTGAAGGTCATCCATGAAGATATCCTCAAGGCTGATGTTACACGCGTCATTGGGGAAGAGTTTGCCGGTCAAGTGAAGGATCTGCATGTCGTAGCTAATCTTCCATACTATGTAACAACCCCGATTATCATGAAGCTCTTGGAGGAGAAGCTGCCGCTTAGCGGAATTACGGTCATGCTTCAAAAGGAAGTGGCGGATCGGATGGCGGCAAAACCAGGCTCGAAGGAGTATGGTTCTCTATCGATCGCCGTTCAATATTATACAGAGGCGTCAGTGGCCATGATTGTGCCGAAGACGGTTTTCGTGCCGCAGCCGAATGTCGACTCTGCTGTTATTCATCTGGCTGTCAGGGAAAAGCCGGCAGTGGATGTCAAGGACGAAGATTTCTTCTTTATGGTCACACGGGCGAGCTTTGCCCAGCGGAGGAAAACAATCCTCAATAACCTTACATCACAGCTTCCGGATGGGAAGAGCAAGAAGGAATGGATTGTGAAGAGTTTAGAGGAAAGCGGAATTGAACCAGGCAGACGGGGAGAAACACTTTCTCTTGAGGAATTTGCAGCATTGAGCAATCATCTTCTGCCCCATTTCAAACAAAGTAAGGAATAAGGACAAGACAAGAGCCCAGCTTCTCGAAAGCTGGGCTTTTCTTTGTTTCACCATAATGTCCTATTGTGCATAGCCTATGAAGAAACCATTGGTTACGATATGGTCACCATAGTGTGGAGTGAGGCTTTCATGGTAAGGATAAATGATATCGTCGGCCGAAAGTCATATGAATGTGATATATATTTCCGTGTGATTGATTTTCGCACCCATCAGGGCAGGGATATCGCTGTTTTATATGGAGAAGACATCCGGCTTGTCGCTGATGCTCCAATCGATGACCTTGAGCCCATAGGAGAGGCGAGGCGGGCAGCGAGGGATAGAAGCACGAATATGCTTGTCGACCAATCTAATCACCTGCTGACCCAGGAATTCGAGCGTATGCGGCATAAGAAGGAATATGAATGTACAGAAGGATACCGGCATCAAGCAGATTATTTTCAAATACCCGGGAAGGTGCTCCATCTAGACGGCGATCCCGCTTATTTAAAAAAATGCTTGGAGCTCTATCAGCAAATTGGTATTCCAGTTCACGGGGTCCATTGCCGGGAGAAGGAGATGCCTTATAAGATAGGGGAATTGCTGGACCGGTATAGACCCGATATTCTGGTAATTACCGGACATGACTCCTATTCCAAAACAAAGGGGACTGTGGACGATATCCGTGCTTACAGGCACTCGAAGGATTTTGTTTTGACCGTTAAAGAGGCACGAAAGAAGGTGCACCACCTTGATCAGCTTGTAATCTTTGCCGGGGCCTGCCAATCGCATTTTGAGTCATTGATTGTCGCTGGGGCAAATTTCGCCAGCTCCCCCACACGTGTGAACATCCATGCTTTAGACCCGGTTTACATTGTGGCAAAGGTCAGTTATACATCCTTCATGGATCAGATCAATGTATGGGATGTCGTACGGAATACACTGACAGGGGAACGCGGCCTTGGAGGAGTTGAATCAAAGGGTGCCTTGCGAATTGGGCTGCCATTTCACCCAAAGGAAGACCAAGTGCCTAAGAATGACGTATAAGGAGAGCCGCCCGAACAAAATGGGGCGGCTTATTTATTTTGCTTGATTTGTTAATAACATACATAAGTGGATGTCGAATAGGGTATGTTAAAAGAGAGAAAAAAAGAGAAATTTTTGGGATAAAAAACGTTGACAAACAAATTTAATCACTGATATAATTTATTATTTTGTTTGACCGTCATTTTAAAATGTGCTATACTAAATCTTAGTGAGGTGGACGAAGCATGCCAAAAAGTTTGACTGATATTAAACAAATTTTGGATTCCCATTTGGGGCAGAAGTTGCTACTCAAGGCGAATGGCGGTAGAAGAAAAACTATCGAACGTTCAGGTGTATTAGCTGAGACTTATCCATCGGTGTTCGTTGTCGAATTGGATCAAGACGAGAACTCCTTTGAGCGAGTTTCCTACAGCTATGCAGACGTATTGACAGAAACAGTGGAATTAACATTTACTGAAGAGACATCAGGAAAAATGGCTTAAACGGCAGTGGACAAGCGTCCACTGCTTTTTTACTATAATTTGGTCAACATAAAGAGAAAGCAGCGGGCAAAAGCTATGAGAGCCGCACCTATTAGAAAGGGGCTGTTCGCTTTGGGCAGAAGAAGTATGATGTCTGAACGATTCAAAGAAGAGCTTGCGAAAGAACTCGGGTTTTGGGATGTTGTGCAGAAAGAAGGCTGGGGAGGCATAAAAGCTTCTGACGCGGGAAATATGGTCAAACGGGCCATACAAATCGCCGAGGAGCAATTAGCTAACCGCTCTTAGGAAATACCTTAATACCTGTTCACTTCTAAAACAAACTCGTTTGGTGCGGTGATGCGAGCCCCTGGGATTTTATGTCCTCAGGGGCTTTGCTTTGCTGGGAAATAAAATTTCGTGCGAATAGTGGCGATTGATGCGATGAAAATGTACAATGTGAGGAGGAAACAAAAGGATAAAGTAGGTGAACATAATGAAATGGATGGAGAAAGCACCTGCTAAGATAAACTTGGCGCTGGATGTTTTATATAAGCGGGAGGACGGTTTTCACGAAGTAGAGATGGTGATGACCAATGTTGATTTGGCTGATCGTATCGAGCTTGCAGAGCGAAGCGGAAATACAATCAGGATTAATTCACATAACCGCTTTGTTCCGGATGATAGCAGGAATTTAGCCTATCAGGCTGCTGACTTGCTTAAGAAACGGTTCTCGATTAATACAGGTGTTGATATAACGATTGATAAGCAGATCCCAGTTGCAGCAGGTCTTGCCGGCGGCAGCAGTGATGCAGCAGCCACACTGAGGGGCTTGAACAAAATGTGGAGTCTCGGATTATCCATGGATGAATTAGCAGAAATCGGTTCAGAAATAGGGTCAGACGTTGCCTTCTGCGTACATGGCGGAACAGCTATTGCGAGAGGGCGCGGGGAAAAGATTGAGCATTTGCCCTCCCCTCCAAGCAGTTGGGTCATTCTAGCGAAGCCGACAATTGGTGTTTCCACAGCTGATGTATACCGAAATCTTAAAGTCGATGAGGTTTGCCATCCCAATATTCCGAGCATGGTACAGGCCATCTATGAACACGATTATGATGGTATGTGCAATAATATGGGGAATGTGCTGGAGAGCGTAACATTAGCGATGTATCCAGAGGTCCGGATGATCAAGGAGCAAATGAGCCGTTTCGGTGCTGATGCTGTATTAATGAGCGGGAGCGGCCCAACCGTGTTTGGCCTTGTTGAGCATGATTCCCGTATGCAGCGGGTTTATAACGGATTAAGAGGATTTTGTGACAATGTCTTTGCTGTACGGCTGTTAGGAAATCGGAATGAGGTTGAATAAACACGTACAATAAGATAGAATTACATTAAAATATTCGTGTATGGAGGGTACTTATGAAATTACGCAGGAGTGAACGCTTGGTAGATATGACTACCTATTTAATGGCTCACCCTTCAACGCTCATACCGCTTTCCTTCTTTTCCGAACAATATCAGTCGGCAAAGTCCTCTATTAGTGAGGATTTAGCGATTATTAAGGAGACCCTTGAGTTAAAGGAAAAAGGAACGATCTTGACGGTTCCTGGTGCAGCAGGCGGTGTGAAGTACATTCCTGGTGCGGGGGTTGAAGAGGCAGCTCACATCATTGGTGAATTATGCGAAATGATGGAAACACCGGAAAGACTTCTTCCAGGCGGCTATCTTTATATGACAGATATATTGGGCCAGCCTCGAATCCTTGATAATGTCGGAAAGCTGATTGCTTCCCGGTACAGTGATCAGGAAATTGATGTCATCATGACAGTTGCCACCAAGGGAATCCCAATCGCTTATGCTGTAGCGCGGTATTTAAATGTGCCTGTCGTAATTGTTCGAAGGGATTCGCTAGTGACGGAAGGGCCGACAATCAGCATTAATTATGTGTCGGGCTCATCAAAACGAATCCAAACAATGGTTCTATCGAAAAGAAGCTTGCCGAAGGAAGCCAATGTCTTGATTGTTGATGACTTTATGAAGGCAGGTGGAACCGTCAACGGGATGGTTAATTTGCTTGAAGAGTTTGAAGCGAAAGTAGCAGGTATTGCTGTACTAGTAGAGGCAGAGCATGCAGAGGAACGCTTGGTTGATGAGTATGTATCATTGATGAAGCTATCGGATGTGAATGTGAAAGAGAAAATGATTAAGGTGAACAAAGGAAACTTTTTTGCCTAATCACCCGGATTCTACTAGATGATAGACCTTTTATAGAGCGATTTTACCAACTATATTCTTCCTAAACTAAATTTTTTATCTATTTTTTGAATATTTTTCAATATAAAAGAAGGAAATTAGATAGTTTTGTGGAAATAGTTAGTAATTCGCTTTTATAAAAGGTGGTGACATTATGGAAGTTACTGACGTAAGATTACGCCGTGTAAACACTGATGGCAGGATGAGAGCAATCGCATCCATCACTTTGGATAATGAATTCGTTGTCCATGACATCCGAGTAATTGATGGCAATAATGGTTTGTTCGTTGCTATGCCAAGTAAACGTACACCAGACGGAGAATTCCGTGATATTGCACACCCAATCAATTCTGGTACACGCGGTAAGATTCAGGAAGCCGTTCTTGCCGAATATCATCGTGTAGGTGATGTTGAAGAGGTTGAATTAGAAGGAGCGGGAGCATCCTAATTAAAGAGAGAGAATAGAAGTACTACATCTAAGAGCCGACCATCTGAGAGGCTCTTTTTTATATCCCCAAAAATCCCCCAGTTTAATCAAATCCCCATTCAAGGAATCCAGAAATAAATTGACAGTTTTGCCCTCCCTTCTTGAAAAGAATAATTAGTTCATGTATAGTCTTAAATGGATAAAAAGGTAAACGGAGGGCTATCATGACGAACCGAAATGCAATCATACTGGCGGCGGGAAAAGGCACTCGAATGAAATCGAGTCTTTATAAAGTATTGCATCCCGTTTGCGGCAAGCCGATGGTAGAGCATGTGATTGACAATGTTTCTTCTATTAAGGCTTCTAAGATCGTAACAATTATTGGCCATGGTGCGGAAGATGTTAAAGAAGTAGTAGGTTCAAAGACAGAATATGCCCTGCAGGCAGAACAATTAGGCACAGCTCATGCTGTTATGCAGGCTAAAGATATATTAGGGAATGAAGAAGGAACAACGCTTGTTATTTGCGGAGATACCCCTCTCATTACCGCAGACACACTGGAAGCATTGCTTGATGTGCATGCAGCACAGAAAGCTAAAGCAACTATTCTTACTGCTCGTACGGCTAACCCTGCCGGCTATGGACGCGTAATCCGAAATGCTGAAGGCTTGGTTGAGAAGATTGTTGAGCATAAAGATGCATCCCCAGAGGAGCTGCTTGTTCAAGAAATCAATACAGGCACTTACTGCTTTGATAATAAATTGCTGTTTGAATGTCTGGAGAATGTTTCAAATGAAAATGCTCAGGGCGAATATTATTTGCCGGATGTCATTGAGATATTGAAGCAGCAGGGAGAGATTGTTTCAGCCTTTGAAACACCGAACTTTGATGAAACATTAGGCATCAATGACCGCGTTGCTCTTTCACAGGCAGAAACGATACTCAAGCGTCGAATCAATGAAGGTCATATGAGAAATGGGGTAACGCTCATTGATCCTGACCATACGTATATCCACCCGGATGTGGTCATTGGCCCGGATACGTATGTTTACCCTGGGACAATGATTAAAGGAAAGACAACAATTGGCAGCGAGTGTCATATCGGTCCGAACACAGAAATCAAGGATTGTGATATTAAAGACCGCACAGTGGTTCGCCAGTCGGTCGCTCATGATAGCCAAATAGGTTCAGATGTCCAAATCGGTCCTTTCTCTCATATTCGTCCGCAATCAGCCATTCATGATGAAGCGAAGATCGGCAACTTCGTAGAGCTGAAGAAGGCGACTCTTGGAAAGGGCAGCAAGGCATCCCATTTAAGTTATTTGGGAGATGCTGAAATTGGCGAGCAGGTAAATGTCGGATGCGGAAGTATTACGGTTAACTATGATGGGAAGAATAAATTCTTAACCAGGATAGAAGATGGAGCGTTCATTGGATGCAATTCCAATTTAGTTGCTCCAGTAACCGTAGGAAAGAGTGCATATGTTGCTGCTGGTTCAACCATTACGAAGGATGTTCCGGGAGAGGCGCTATCCGTTGCGCGTGCACGTCAAGTGAATAAAGAAAACTATGTAAATAAGCTAAATATTAATAAATAGTCTTGGAGGCCCATTATAAAATGTCAAATCGATATTTAGATCCCAATCTAAAAGTATTCTCACTCAATTCCAATCCTCAATTAGCGGAGGAAATTGCAAATGTTATTGGCGTTGAACTTGGGAAATGCACAGTATCACAATTCAGCGATGGTGAAGTGCAAATCAATATTGAAGAAAGTATCCGCGGATGTGATGTATTCGTTATCCAATCCACTAGTGCTCCTGTAAATGAACACTTAATGGAATTACTCATCATGATTGATGCGTTGAAGAGAGCATCTGCTAAAACAATCAATATCGTTATGCCTTATTACGGCTATGCTCGTCAAGATCGTAAAGCTAGAGCTCGTGAGCCAATCACAGCTAAATTGGTAGCCAATTTGCTTGAAACAGCAGGGGCTACACGCGTTATTACACTTGACTTGCACGCGCCGCAAATTCAAGGCTTCTTTGATATTCTAATCGACCACTTAATGGGTGTTCCGATTCTTGCGGACTATTTCCAAGCAAAAGAATTGGATGATATTGTTATCGTATCTCCAGACCACGGCGGTGTAACACGTGCGCGTAAGATGGCAGATCGTCTGAAAGCACCGATTGCCATCATCGACAAACGCCGTCCGCGTCCAAATGTAGCTGAAGTTATGAACATTGTTGGTAATATTGAAGGGAAAACAGCCATTTTGATTGATGATATCATCGATACAGCAGGTACGATTACATTGGCTGCCAATGCTCTTAAAGAAAATGGAGCAAAAGAAGTGTATGCTTGCTGTACACACCCTGTTCTCTCTGGTCCTGCCATCGAGAGAATCCAAAACTCCAACATTAAAGAATTGGTTATTACAAACACAATCGCATTGCCAGAAGAAAAGCAAATTGACAAGATCGTCAATCTATCAGTTGCTTCTCTTATCGGTGAAGCCATCATCCGTGTACACGAAGAACAATCTGTAAGTACACTATTCGATTGATCAACTGAAATGGCAATCTCCATACTATACTAAAGAAGCTGAATGGAACCTCCATTCGGCTTCTTTGCATTCATCTAACAGTCCTTACGTCAGAGCATCCGCTTTTCCTATATGGAAAATGATTTAAGAAATCGCCGCGCTATATGTTTATACCTGTCTTAAAGAGGGGATTAGGTATAGGATACTCGTTCAAATAGAAAAAGGATGGTGTAAGTGGTATGGCAATGACATTACAAGCAACTAAAAGGGAAGAGTTCAAACGTTCCTCATTACGAAAGCTTAGAGAAAACGGAAAATTCCCGGCAGTCGTGTATGGAAATAACAAACCGACTTCACCCATATATGTTGATGAGGGCGAATTCCTGAAGGCTATGAAGGAAAGCGGAAGAAATGGTGTACTAGCACTCGACCTCGGCGGTCAAAAGGAAAGTGTGATGCTGGGTGAATACCAGCAAGACAGCATAAAAGGCCATATGATTCACGCTGATTTCTTGGTTGTCAACATGTCCGAGGAACTCGAAGTAGATGTACGTATTGACCTTGTTGGCGAAGCAGCCGGTGTCAAGGAGGGTGGTGTTATTCAGCAATCCTTGCATGAAGTAACCGTGAGTGCGAAACCGAACGAGATTCCTGCCTCTATTGAATATGACATCTCTAATCTGCAAATTGGTGATACCATCATTGTTGCTGATTTGAATCAGGATGGTGACTATACCATCACACAGGATGAGGATGAAGTAATTGCCTCTATCCTTGCTCCTAGAGTTGAAGCTGAAGCTGATGAAGGAGCTGTAGAAGGGGCCCCAGAAGAGGCACCTGCTGAATAACGCATCCGATTATTGTAAGTCAACAAACAGGGTTGCCGGGCATGGGTCTGGCAGCCCTTTTTTATCGGCTAATCCTGTTTTCTGTGGAGTGCGCACTAATAAGGCTGTTCATTCCGCAGAAAATAGGGGTAACCTAGAAGGAGTTAGACCTAAAAGGACAGGTTTCTTATAAAAACCAAGCGATTTAACAAAAATACTTGGTCAAACTCTCCTCAAAACAACATATGTATAGAAAAGATATTCGTAAAACCTAGCGAACAGGCGAACTTTATTTTGCTTAAATCCATAAAAAGTATAAAATATGAAGAGGAAATGAAAAGGGTTTAACCTACAAGGAAGTGTTATACAATGAAATTAATCGTCGGCCTTGGGAATCCAGGGGCAAAATATGAAAGAACACGTCATAATATCGGCTTCATCATTATTGATGCATTGGCTGAGAAATGGAACATCAAATTGAATCAAAGCAAGTATAATGGCTTATACGGAGTAGGCACAGTCGCAGGTGAGAAAGTCGTGCTGCTTAAGCCGTTAACATATATGAACCTCTCAGGTGAGGCTATCGCCCCTTTGGCGAATTTTTACAAAATCGGTCTCGAGGATATTGCCATTATTTATGATGATTTAGATTTACCGAAAGGGAAGATACGGCTGCGACAAAAGGGCAGTGCCGGCGGCCATAACGGTATGAAATCAGCTATCCAGCATCTCGGCGGGGATGGGTTTAACCGGATCCGTGTAGGGATAGGACGGCCGGAGGGAAGAATACCAGTACCTGATTATGTACTGACCAACTTCGGTGAGCAGGAGCAGGCGGTCATGGCTGATGCAATAGGGAAGTCTGTAGAGGCTTGTGAACAATGGCTGAAGGAACCATTCCTCAAGGTGATGAATACGTATAACGGGTAAGCTCGCTTCATATGGCTCGTTCTGAATAAAATCAGGCATAAACGTGAATACTAACAGTATTAGGATGCGGAGGTAAATGAATGGCGCTACACTATTACTGCAGGCATTGCGGGCATGTCTTAGGCAATCTCGAAGAACAGCATAAGGAATATTATCAATCGGTTCTTGAAGTGCTAACAGCCGAGGAAAGAGAAGAGATAATAGGTTATGATGATAATGGAGTTATCCAAATCCGCTCCATCTGTGAATCCTGTCAGGAGGCATTGGAGCAGCAGCCGGATTACCATTTGCTTGATTACCTAATTCAATAAGACAGAGATTTGCTTTGGAAGGCGTACTCCAAAGCGTTTTTCTGTTTCTAAATAAGACCTATACCATCTATCAATCTAACAATATAGAAGACAGTTGAAGGGAGGACAGACAGTTGAAAAGACTACAACAGCTATTATCAACGAATAAAGACATTACCTCTATCCAGGAGGGAATTGAAGCGGGATTGAAGGAGCAGATGATTGCTGGTTTATCGGGCTCAGCACGCTCATTGTTCATGGCCGGATTATATGAGCAAACGAATAGACCGCTGTTGGTTGTGACACCTAATCTTTTGAATGCCCAAAAAATTTACGAGGATTTAACCTCAATATTAGAGAAGGATAAGATCTATCTGTTCCCAGCGAATGAGTTAATTGCTGCGGAGCTGAGTATTGCAAGTCCCGAGCTCCGTACACAAAGGATTGAAACCTTAAATTATCTGTCGAACGGACCGAAAGAGGGCATTATTATTGCGCCTATTTCAGGTATCAAAAAATTACTTCCGCCTGCAGAGGTATGGGCCGAAAGTCAATTAGTGCTGAAGGTTGGCAAGGATATAGAGATTGATAAAGCCTTATCCAAGCTTGTGGCGATTGGTTATACAAGAGCAGATATGGTTACTGCACCCGGTGAGTTTTCTCTCAGGGGTGGAATCATGGATATTTTTCCCCTGACAGAGGAGAATCCTATCCGAATAGAATTATTCGATACCGAAATTGATTCGATTCGAACCTTTTCCGTCGAGGACCAGCGTTCATTAGAAAAAGTGAAGGAAGCAACATTAAGCCCTGTTACAGAAACCATTGTGAGTAAGGCAGGGTTGTTTAAGATTGCTGAACGTCTTGAGGAAGGCTTAGAGAACTCCCTCAAAAAAATGAAGGATAAGCAAGCTAAAGAGAATATGCTCATGCAAATTGAACATGAAATCAGCATGCTTAGAAGCGGGGAAACCTTTGAACATATGGCCCAATACCTTTCCCTTGCCTATGATCAGCCGGCTAGTTTGATAGACTATATTCCTGAATCAAGTGTCGTTATTTTTGATGAGGTCTCAAGAATTCAGGAGATGGGTGACCAGCTAGACAAGGAAGAGGCTGAATACTATACGTCCTTGATAGCTGATGGGAAAATCATCCACGACATCATGCTTTCCCACTCGTTATCATCCCTTATGCAGCGCAGGAGGCACCTGTCTGTTTATTTATCCCTCTTCCTCCGTCACGCAGCCAATACGAGCCCGCAAAATATCGTGAATATATCCTGTAAGCCGATGCAGGATTTCCATGGGCAGATGAATGTATTGAAGGCTGAGTTTGACAGATGGAAAAAGGGTAAATATACCGTTATTCTGATGGGAACAGACCCTGAGCGTGTCAAACGAATTGAGCGCATACTTGATGACTATGATATGCAGGCAGATATTGTCAATGACCAGGACGGTATTAAGGATGGCGCCATTCAAATTATGGAGGGCCAATTGCAGACTGGCTTTGAGCTACCGCTGCAGAAAGCAGCCATTGTCACCGAAAAAGAGCTGTTTAATAAACGTACGCGGAAATCAGTAAGAAGGCAGAAGATGACCAATGCCGAGCGAATCAAGAATTATTCCGAGCTGAAGCCTGGAGACTATGTCGTTCACGTGAATCATGGTATTGGGAAGTTCCTTGGAATTGAGACTTTAGTGATAAACGGCATTCATAAGGATTATCTGCATATCCGTTATCAAGGCAATGACAAGCTTTATGTGCCTGTAGACCAGATAGAGCTCATTCAAAAATATGTGGGTTCTGAGGGTAAAGAGCCTAAAATGTACAAGCTCGGAGGCGCTGAATGGAAGCGTGTCAAGAGCAAGGTTCAATCAACTGTTCAGGATATCGCTGATGATTTAATCAAGCTCTATGCTGAAAGGGAAACAGCAAAAGGCTATGGATTTATGCCAGACGGGGAGATGCAGCGGGATTTCGAGGCCTCCTTCCCTTATAAGGAGACAGAGGATCAGCTGCGCTCCATCGTGGAGATCAAGAAAGATATGGAACGAGAACGGCCGATGGATCGCCTTCTTTGCGGTGATGTTGGCTATGGCAAGACTGAGGTCGCTATTCGTGCGGTCTTTAAAGCCATTGCTGATGGCAAACAGGTGGCCTTCCTTGTGCCGACAACGATTCTTGCCCAACAGCATTATGAGACCATGCGGGAGAGATTTCAGGAATTCCCGATTAATATTGGCTTGTTGAGCCGCTTCCGGACGAGGAAGGAGCAGAATGAAACGATTAAGGGGCTGAAGAATGGCACCGTTGATGTTGTAGTTGGTACTCACCGCCTGCTCTCAAAGGATATTGTGTACCATGATCTTGGGCTTTTGGTGGTGGATGAGGAGCAGCGCTTTGGTGTAACCCATAAGGAAAAGATCAAGAGGCTGAAGACGAATGTGGATGTCCTGACCTTGACAGCTACGCCAATTCCAAGGACGCTGCATATGTCTATGCTGGGGGTACGGGATTTGTCTGTTATAGAGACGCCACCGGAGAATAGGTTCCCAGTTCAGACCTATGTAATGGAATATAATGCTTTGCTCGCTCGAGAGGCCATTGAGCGTGAGCTTGCTCGTGGTGGGCAGGTCTATTACTTATACAATCGTGTAGAGGATATTGAGCGCAAAGCAGAAGAGCTCGCTATGCTTGTTCCAGACGCCCGCATTGTTGTCGCACATGGAAAAATGACGGAAAGTGAGCTTGAATCTGTCATGTACAGCTTCCTTGAAGGGGAGGCAGATGTGTTGGTAAGTACTACCATTATTGAGACGGGTGTAGACATTCCAAATGTGAATACACTCATTGTTTATGATGCTGATAGAATGGGCTTATCCCAGTTATATCAACTGCGAGGAAGGGTTGGAAGATCCAATCGGGTTGCCTATGCGTATTTCACATACAGACCGGACAAAGTACTTACTGAGGTTGCAGAGAAGCGCTTGCAGGCAATAAAGGAATTTACAGAGTTGGGTTCAGGCTTTAAAATAGCTATGAGGGATTTGACCATTCGGGGTGCTGGTAATCTATTGGGAGCTGAGCAGCATGGCTTTATCGACTCAGTTGGATTTGACCTTTATTCCCAGATGCTTGCAGAAGCAATTCAGGAACGAAAAGGGGACATAAATAAAGATACCCATAATCCAATTGAAATTGACCTTGAAGTTGATGCCTATATTCCAGATGCTTATATAGCTGATGGAAATCAGAAAATTGAAATGTATAAACGTTTCAGAGCGGTTTCAACAGAAGAGGAGCTCGATGAACTCCGAGATGAAATGCTCGATCGTTTTGGAGAATTCCCAGTAGAAGTTACTTACCTTTTCAAAATTGCCGATATGAAAATTCGGGCGATACGCGCAGGCGTAGAATCAATTAAGCAAGTTAAAGATGAAGTAACCATACTCACCTCCGAAAAATCAAGCAAAGAAATAGACGGACATTTATTGTTTAAGGCTGCCTCTAAGTATGGCCGCATGGTTGGCTTAGGTATGGAAGCCAATTGCTTGAAAATGGTTCTGTATGTAAAGAAGGTTCTGGCAGAGGACTGGCTCAATGCTGCCTTTGAGCTGGTTTCCGAGCTCGAGAAGAACAAAAAGGTAAAGGCAGATTAAACGCCTTTACCCTTTAGTGCTTTACAGGAGAAACCCCCATTAAAAAAGAAATAATTTTCTTAGTGTATAGAAGTTACCATTAGAAAAATACTAAGTGCAAGCATCGGCGGCATTTTCGTCAAATGGCAGCAGGACGTGTCGCAAAAAACAAACCCGATGAAAGAGAGGCAACACAGAATGAAAGCAACAGGTATTGTTCGTCGCATTGATGATCTAGGACGCGTTGTTATTCCTAAAGAAATTCGGAGAACACTCCGAATCCGTGAGGGAGATCCTTTGGAAATTTTTGTGGATAGAGACGGAGAAGTAATCCTTAAAAAATATTCTCCAATCAGTGAGCTTGGAGATTTCTCTAAAGAATATGCGGAAGCATTATATGATAGCCTTGGCAACCCAGTATTAATCTGTGACCGTGATACATACATCGCTGTAGCGGGAGGCTCTAAGAAGGAATTCTTGAACAAGGCAATCAGTGATTCTGTTGAAAAAATCATGGAAGATCGCAACTCTGTACTTATCACTCAAAAAGGAACTGTTTCCTTGGTTGATGGCGCAGATGAAGACGTGGCTTCATACACAATCGCTCCTATCGTAGCGAATGGTGATCCAATCGGTGCCGTTGTTATTTTTGCAAAAGAAGCAACTGTTGGTGAAATCGAATTAAAAGCGATTGAAACAGCTGCAAGCTTCCTTGCAAAACAAATGGAACAATAATTACGATTATTGTATGATGGGCAATCAAAAGATCTGTTTTGAGTAAAACGGGATCTTTTGATTGCCCTTTTTTTATGGATTCATAAAGGTTTAGGTGTATATGGTATAATACATGAAACAGATTAAAGAGGTGTACGTTTGATGGACAGGGAATATGGGGCATCGCGCACGATTGCGCGAGGAGCAGCCGTCTTGGCGGCCGCAGCCATTTTTGTGAAAGTACTGAGCGCGGTTTATCGTGTTCCCTTTCAGAATATTGCTGGTGATGAGGGATTCTATATTTACCAGCAGGTCTATCCAATCTACGGCATTATCGTTGTTCTGGCTACATACGGATTTCCTGCTGGTATCTCAAGTATGCTGGCATCACAGGATTCTGGAGGAAGGGGAGGTCATAAGCAGCTTATAACCGCTTCTCTCCTTTGGATATCCATATTCGGCTTGCTCGGCTTTACTCTCCTTTATATGGGTGCTGAGGAGATTGCTCTTCTCATGAATGATCTTCAGCTCGTCCCCTTGATACAAGTAGTAGCTGTTTCTATGCTTTTACTTCCGTTGATCTCCTGTGTGAGGGGGCTCTATCAATCGAGCGGGAATATGCTGCCTACAGCATACTCGCAAACAATCGAACAAATTGTCAGGGTGTCGGTCATCTTAATTGGCTCCTTTATCTTAATGGAGAAGGGCTTCTCCCTTTATGCAGTTGGTAGAGGAGCTATGATGGGGTCTGTTTATGGAGGTCTTGCAGCAACGGTCATTTTGCTCTACTTTGTCATAAAAGACCGGGATCGGCATTTTCCGCTGCAATGGCCGTCCTATGAGATATTTCTTCAATCTGGGAGGATTCTCCTGTTTCAAGGGCTGGCGTTTTGTCTAAGTAACATGTATATCCTGCTTTTGCAACTCGTAGATTCCTTCCAGCTGTATGCTGCTCTTATCGACCAAGGTATTCTTTCGCAAGATGCCAAGGTGTTAAAAGGTACATATGACAGGGGGCAGCCATTGATCCAAGTTGGGCTGGTCATTACGACCTCTTTGGCTTTATCAATGGTGCCTGTTCTGTCCTCATTGAGAAAACAGAAGGCGGTAGAAGAATTAAAGAGGATGTGCCGGCTTGCAATCAAGGTAAGTGCTGCAATTGGACTTGCAGCAGCAGTTGGGCTTACGGCAATATTAAGCTCGGTGAATGTAATGCTATTTAAGGATGATCAAGGCAGGGATGCGTTAATCATTATTGCCTTCATGATTGTGTTTGCTTCAGTGGCCATCACCTCAGCAACAATTCTGCAGACATTGGGGCGCATAAAGGCCTCTATCATCGTGGTTGGCTTGTCTGTTGGGCTGAAGGCTATGATGAATCCGCTGTTTATTGCGGATGGAGGCATTGAAGGAGCAGCTTGGTCCAGTTTGGCAGCAACAGCCTTTGGGGCAGCTGCCCTGCTTATCCTGGTTGGCAGGGAGCTATCCGGGGAGATGATAAGCACACGGCAGATGGCGATTACAGCAACAGCCGCACTCGCCATGTTCGGAGCTTTAGCTGGATACACATTCCTCTTCTCTATCATCTTTGAAGGATATTTGGCGTCAAGATGGCTGTCTGCCATTCATGCATTAAGTGCCGTTCTTCTTGGGGTGGTAGTTTATCTCCCAGTTTTGGTTAAAATGAAATTATTCAGCAGGGAAGAGCTATTGTTGATTCCTTTAGGAGACCGGCTGGTCCGGTTGCTGCCGCGTGAGAAAAATTAAGTTAGGAGCACAAGTTTAATGAGTCATCATATTACCATTATTGGTTTGGGAGCGGGAGAGCTTGAGCAGCTTCCGCTCGGAATCTACCGGTTGTTAAAGAATACAGCCTTATTGTATGTCCGTACAATGGAGCATCCGGTATTGAAGGAGCTTTCTTTAGAGGGACTTTCGATTGAGAGCTTTGATGCTGTCTATGAGAAGCATGACCAATTCGAGGACGTATACGAAGAGATTGCGGAAACGCTATTGCAAAAAGCTTTATCAGAGGATGTCATATATGGGGTTCCGGGTCATCCGTTAATTGCGGAAATGACGGTACAGCTTCTTCTCTCAAAAGGGAGTGAACGGGGGATTGATGTCGTCATCAAGGGAGGGCAGAGCTTCCTTGACCCTATGTTTACAGCGATTAAGGTTGACCCAGTAGAGGGCTTCCAGTTCCTTGATGGCACGAGCCTGTCTGTTATAGATCTGAATACGCGTCAGCATATCATCATCAGTCAGGTGTATGATGCTTTTATCGCCTCAGAGGTAAAGCTGACGCTGATGGAACGTTATCCGGATAATCATCAAGTATGCCTTGTAACAGGAGCCGGCATGAGCTCGGAACAGGTAAAATGGCTGCCGCTATATGAATTAGACCGGGAGATGGAGCTGAGCAATCTGACATCAGTCTATGTTTCGCCGTTGTCTGCTCCTGAGCAGCAATTTAAGGAGTTCTGGAAGCTTAGGGAGATCATTGACCGCCTCAGGGCTCCGGATGGCTGTCCATGGGACCGTGCCCAGACACATATTACCTTGAAGAAATATTTAATAGAGGAAGCCTATGAGCTCATAAATGCCATCGACCAGGACGATATAGATAATATCATTGAGGAGCTGGGCGATGTTCTTCTTCAAGTAATGCTCCATGCAAAAATCGGCGAGGATGACGGCTTCTTCTCGATTGATGATGTGATTGAGTCCATCTCTGATAAGATGGTCAGAAGGCATCCGCATGTCTTCGGAGATGCTTCCGCCCATACGCCGGAGGATGTGGAGAAGACATGGCAGGAGGTAAAGAAAACTGAAAAGGATGAGAAGGAGTCCTTGTTTAATGGTTTGAATGAGAGCCTTCCGAAGCTCATGCAGGCAGAGGAGATTCAGAAGCGTGCGTCCAAGGTAGGATTTGACTGGGATGATGTCAGCCCTGCCTGGGAGAAGGTTTTGGAGGAACTGCAAGAGTTCAAGTCAGAGCTTGACCACCCAGAGCGCAATCTGGTTAAAATGGCAGATGAGTTCGGAGATGTCCTTTTTGCCTGTGTTAATGTGGCAAGGCTTGCGGGCATTGACCCTGAGCTTGCCTTGCATGGGACAAATAATAAGTTCCGAAACCGTTTTGAGTTTGTGGAACGCTGTGTAAGGGAATCAGGAAAAGGCTGGTCAGATTTCAGCCTGGCTGAGCTTGACCATTTCTGGGATCAAGCCAAGCAGCAGGGGCTATAAAGAGTTAGGAGGAAACAACAATGAGGCTGGATAAATTCTTGAAGGTGTCACGAATCATTAAAAGACGCTCTGTGGCAAAGGAAGTGGCCGACCAAGGGCGTATTAAAATAAATGGAAAAGAATCGAAAGCTTCTGCTGATGTGAAGGTCGGTGATACACTTGAAATTCGCTTTGGCCAAAAGGTCCTTACGGCAAAGGTAGAGAAATTAGTAGAGACAACGAAAAAAGACGAGGCTGCCGGAATGTATTCCATTATCGGTGAGGAGCGGATTACCGAGTAAGAGAAGCTTGGTCTAATTTATCCCGATTTATCATACACTTTTACAAAATGTTTGATAATGGGGGATAAGAATGAGCCAATATTATGAATCAAATCAAGCAGGCAAAAATGCCGCACCTGACCATGATATAAGCATGAAGGGCCGCAAGCTTTTGGATATAACAGGCGTCAAGCAAGTGGAGAGCTTTGATAATGAGGAATTCTTGCTTGAGACTGTTATGGGCTTCTTGGCAGTTAGAGGCCAAAATCTCCAAATGAAGAACCTCGATGTCGATAAGGGAATTGTCTCTATTAAGGGAAAGGTATATGAAATTACCTATCTTGATGAGAACGGCGGGGAGAAAGCTAAAGGGTTCTTTGGCAAGTTGTTCAAATGAGTCTTGATACCCAATTTGTGACGCTCTTGTCCATGATTGCAATGGGCTTGAGCTTTGGGGCGGCCTTTGACACGTATAATCGATTCCTGAAAAGGGCGAAGAGAGCCCTTTGGATCGTGTTCATTCATGATGTCTTATTCTGGTGTATGCAGGCACTGTTGATTTTCTTTGTTCTTTTTAAAGCTAATGCAGGTGAATGGCGCTTCTATATTGTACTGGCTC
Organism: Bacillus sp. FJAT-27916; assembly: GCF_001183965.1. GTDB lineage: Bacteria > Bacillota > Bacilli > Bacillales > Pradoshiaceae > Pradoshia. Next base: position 4,028,484 of record NZ_LFZV01000001.1, on the reverse strand, counting down.
TCTTGTGCGGCTATTCAGCCTATCAGGCCCTATTCAAAGGGTTATATAAAAAAGTGCTCGAGGGAGCGATTCATCTTGTGCTTGAGACGATTCATTTCTTTGTTCGTATAGGGGACATGCTGTTGCTCAAGCCAGTGAAGGGAATAATCATGCTATTGGCCGGGACCGTTCTCTTCATCTTGAAAATGGCAGCAAAATTAGCGAATGGAATATTTATGCTTGCTTTGATGATTTTAAAGGCCTTATTATCAATAGTAAGAGTAGTATGCTGGCCGTTGTTCCGTTTGGCCGCAATTATATGGAGAATCATGCCTATGGTCCTGCGCCGGCCGTGTGAAAAGTTTTTTTCAAAAATGGCAGGGATTATCGCGGGTATGAAGAATAGTATCATTGTATTCTATGATAGGTGGATAAACAGGTCATCTGAATGAAGGAGGACAAGGAAATGGGTGCGCTTGATAAGAAAAAGAAAAATATCTCTCAAATCGACTCACCATATGTTCAATATCAAGAGAAACGGACCCAGTCCTTTGAGCGGAAGAGATTGGGACTGGCAAGAAGACTGATGTTCTTCATGCTTTTTGCCGTTATTTCAACCGGCATTGTTTTGGCTACGCTCTATTCTCAGAAATCTGCCCTGAAGGACAAAGAGGCCCAAAAGCAAGAGCTTAAGGAGCAATTATCCAGTTTGCAGAAGGAAGAGGAACAATTGAAGGAAGAAATCATAAGGCTGAATGATGATGAATACATCGCGAAGCTTGCCCGTAAGGAGTATTTCCTTTCGGATGACGGTGAGATTATTTTCAACCTTCCAGAATAATGAAGGGTCACGAAATTACCCTCACGTTGACACGAATTTTTTACAGGGATTATAATATATAGGGAAGTATTTCTATACTCTATTATTTTTTTAATTTCTTAAGGAGGAGCATTTTTTTTATGTCAATCGAAGTAGGCAGCAAGTTACAAGGTAAGGTAACAGGAATTACCCATTTCGGAGCGTTTGTTGAGCTGCCCGAAGGTTCAACAGGATTAGTCCACATTAGTGAAGTGGCTGATAACTATGTTAAAGATATCAACGATCACCTTAAAGTGGGTGACCAAGTTGAAGTAAAAGTCATCAACGTCGAAAAGGACGGAAAAATTGGTCTATCCATCAAGAAGGCTGTTGAGAAGAAAGAAAGCGAAGCACCATCTTCTTATCAGCAACGTCCAAGAAGAAACAACGACTTCCGTGGCGGACGCGGTGATAACCGCGGTGGAAGAGGAAATGATTCTAGACCGCCACGCGAGAATTTTGAACAAAAAATGGCCCGCTTCTTAAAAGATAGTGAAGAGCGTATGTCATCTCTTAAACGGAATACAGAATCCAAACGAGGTGGCAGAGGAGGAAGACGCGGCTAAACCTTGCTGCTGAAACAAACTGGCAATTTTATATAACAGACCGGCTGATTAGCCGGTCTGTTTTTGTATACACAGGAGATTTGGTGAAAGGCGCACAAAAAAGCCGAGGAACGCATTCCTCGGCTTTTATCTATATAAAAATGACCCCTACGGGATTCGAACCCGTGTTACCGCCGTGAAAGGGCGGTGTCTTAACCGCTTGACCAAGGGGCCATGTATAAAAAATTGGTAGCGGCGGAGGGGATCGAACCCCCGACCTTACGGGTATGAACCGTACGCTCTAGCCAGCTGAGCTACACCGCCATATTTTTAAACACAAAAAGTATCTTACAATCTTCCTGTCTCTTTGTCAACGATTTAAAAATTATCCGCAATTATCAGATTATTACAGTTAAATTAATGGCAAATTCTTGCCTGTTCCCTTCATTCTTACACATCTTTCAAGCAAAAGATGATCATTGCCCGTCAACGGCACATGCTTTATGTTTGGTTTTGCCCATTCGCAAGGAATGCCGTCGAAGACTTTTTCTCTCTCCATCCTTCAATATGACAAATTAATGAGCTTGTCCACTCTATAATGAGAGACATCACTAGTTAGGGGAGTGAAACAATGAGTAAAGTAGAAAACAATCAAATGCTTGGATCAGTAACAGATGTTCAATATAATCCTGAGAAGTGGAATCCGGTTAATCTTATTGGCAAATATACGGCCAAAGTTGAAGATATATTCATTAGACAGGGGTATATACTCGTTGTTCTGGGCTTCCTGCTGGGGAGGGCGCTCATTCTCTCTCAGCTTACCCCATTCTCACTGCCGTTCTTTGCGGCGGTTTACATGATGAAAAGAGAGCGATCACCGCTTGTGATGGTGTCGGCCATCGGAGGAGCATTAACGGTATCCTGGACAGCTGGATTAAGCCTGTTCGCCTCCTGTGCTTTATTTCTCCTTCTTTATAAGCTGCGTCAGCCCTCGGTGGAGAACCAATTTAAACTGGTCGGCGTTTATGTCCTCATAGCCCTCGGCATCTCAAGTGCGACAGAACGGTATTTAAAATATATGAAGTTTGAAATCTACGACGCCATGATGGTTGGAGTAGAGGCAGGACTTGCACTGATCTTAACGTTAATCTTTATTCAATGTATACCCTTGATTTCCGTTCATAAGAGACCGCAATCCTTAAAAACGGAGGAAGTGATCAGCCTGATTATCATGCTGGCCTCCGTTATGACGGGAACGATTGGGTGGGCAATCTATGATGTGTCACTTGATCATATTCTGAGCCGGTATCTCGTCTTATTGTTTGCTGTCTCTGGCGGGGCATCCATAGGGTCGACTGTCGGCGTCGTGACTGGGCTTATCTTCAGTCTGGCTAATTTGTCTAGTCTATTTCAGATGAGTCTGCTCGCCTTTTCCGGACTTCTGGGAGGCTTATTAAAGGAAGGGAGAAAAATCGGCGTATCCTTAGGACTAATCATTGCGACGCTGCTGATAGGCCTATATGGTGAGGGCTCGCAAAACATATCCATAACCCTATATGAATCACTCATTGCTATTAGTTTATTTCTGCTTACCCCTGCCTCTATTATTGAGCGGGTCGCAAAGCATATACCCGGAACGGTCGAGCATGCCAATGAGCAGCAGCAATATGTCAGGAAGGTGCGAGATGTGACTGCCCAGCGGGTGAATCAGTTTTCATCCGTGTTTCTTGCATTATCTAATAGCTTCTCGAAAATGGAGGCGGAGACAACAAAAGAGGAGGATAGGGAGCGCGATATGGACTACTTCCTCAGCAATGTCACAGAAAAGACATGCCAAACATGCTTTAAGAAGGATTATTGCTGGGCGAAGAATTTCGATTACACATATGGGATGATGAGTGATTTAGTCCAAGATCTTGAAGAAGAGCCGGCTCAAGTCTCGCAGCAGACGGCGCGGGAATGGAAGAAGTTCTGCACGCGGTATGACAAGGTGACAGAAGCGATGCTTCAGGAGATATCCTATTTCAATGCCAATCAGAAGCTGAAGAAGCAGGTGAAGGAGAGCAGGAGGCTGGTTGCAGATCAGCTTCAAGGTGTTTCGAAGGTAATGGAGGACTTCGCTAAGGAAATTACTAAGGAACGCGAGAATCTTCATATCCATGAGGAGCAATTAATGGACTCCATTCGATCATTCGGATTGGACATCCACCAAATGGAAATTTATTCTCTTGAACAGGGGAATATTGACATAGATATGCAGCTCAGTGATAACAAAGGAAGTGAAGTGGGAGAGAAACTGATTGCACCGATGCTATCCGACATATTGGGCGAACATATTATTATGCATAAGGAGGAAAAGGGGCCTTTCCAAAGAGGGATTTGCCGGCTGACTTTCCGTTCGGCAAAACGATATGCAGTTGTGACAGGAGTGGCTCACGCAGCAAAAGGAGGCGGGCTCGTATCCGGAGACAGCTATAAAATGATTGATATTGGAAAAGGGAAATATGCCATTGCCATAAGTGACGGCATGGGTAATGGCCAGAGGGCACATAATGAGAGTACGGAAACCCTGCAGCTTTTACAAACCATTCTTGAATCAGGCATTGAAGAAAAGGTGGCGATTAAATCCATCAATTCCATCCTTTCATTACGGACGACAGATGAAATCTTCTCGACGCTGGATTTGGCCATGATTGATTTGCAGGATGCAAATATTAAATTTCTAAAGGTCGGTTCCACGCCGAGTTTCATTAAACGAGGACAGCAAGTGACGAAAATACAATCGAATAATTTGCCGATAGGCATTATTAAAGAATTTGACGTAGATGTCGTGAATGAACAGCTGAAGGCAGGCGATTTGCTTGTCATGATGAGTGATGGTATTTTCGAAGGGCCGAAGCATGTAGAGAATTACGAAGCATGGATGAACAGGAAAATACGAGAAATCAAGACAGAGGACCCTCAAGAGGTGGCAGACATTATATTGGAGGAGGTTATTCGAACAAGCTCTGGCCGAATAGAGGATGATATGACAATTGTTGTTGCCCAAATAAAGCATAATATACCGAAGTGGTCCAGCATCCCTATGGGAATGCGGAGAAAAAAGGCGCAATAGTCCCTGAAAATCCCTTCAAAGACCGTATAAAGCGCCATTTAATAGGCGAAGATGATGATAACATACGAGTATTGGAGGGTAATGGGATGAAGACAGGTACAGTGAAGCAGATTCTCCTGCTGACGGATGGCTGCTCTAATCAGGGGGAGAATCCAGCGGCCATGGCAGCTTTGGCACGGGAGGAAGGATTGGTTGTCAATGTGATTGGTGTGATGAGCAAGGATATCATTGATGAACGGGCGATGGGTGAAATTGAACAGATTGCCATTGCCGGCGGCGGAATTCATCAAATTGTCTATGCTGAACAGCTATCTCAAACCGTGCAAATGGTCACAAGGAAAGCTATGAATGAAACCATTCAGGGGGTAGTCAATAAAGAGCTTCAGCAGATTCTTGGGAATCAGGTAACGCTAGAGGAGCTGCCTCCTGAAAAGCGGGGAGAAATCATGGAGGTTGTTGAGGACCTTGGTGAAACAGTAAGAATGGAAGTTCTTGTTCTGGTTGATACGAGCGCAAGCATGAAGCATAAGCTTCCCACGGTCAAGGAAGCGCTGATTGACCTATCGATCAGTCTAAATGCCCGGAGCGGCGATAATCAGTTTGCCGTTTACATATTTCCCGGGAAAAGGGCAGAAGCGGAATTAGTGCTTGATTGGTCACCAAGAGTAGAATCACTATCCAAGATATTCGAAAAGCTAACAACAGGCGGAATCACACCGACCGGCCCTGCTATTAGGGAAGCAATTAGGCACTTTAAAGACAAATCATCTTTAAGGAGATTGGTGAACGAAGATGACGAGTCATACCGCGAAGAGACCATGTAGTTTCCAGATAGGGACTTTCATGACGGGCAAATGGCACCATAACCGCTACGAGTTGCGAAAGGAATTAGGATATGGGGCCAATGGAATTGTTTACCTGGCCCAATCTGTGCGAGGAACTGTCGCAGTAAAGTTCAGTGATAACAATGCCACGATTGCCTCTGAAGTGAATGTATTAAAATCATTTGCAAAGGCCCAAGGGGATTCCCTCGGGCCTTCTTTAATAGATGTAGATGACTATGTAGTAAATGGCAAGATCTATCCTTTTTATGCGATGGAATTTATACAAGGGGATTCCCTCCTGGCATTCCTGAGAAAGCGGGGGAATGAATGGCTGAATGTCCTCTCCTTGCAGCTGCTTACCCAGCTGGAGAAATTGCATCAGCTAGGGTGGGTCTTTGGTGACTTGAAGCCGGAGAATCTGATTATTCAATGGCCCGAACAAAGAATCCGCTTTATTGATGTCGGCGGAACAACTCAGCAGGGCAGAGCAATTAAGGAATATACGGAATACTTTGATCGAGGATATTGGGGTCTTGGCGGAAGAAGGGCTGATCCGTCCTATGATTTATTCTCCTTAGCCATGATTATGATGACTGCAGCTTACGGAGGAAGAGTGCCAAAGAGAGAGGGCGGTCTAAAGGAGCTTCGCGAGAGAGTCAAGGACAAGAAAGAGCTCGCTGTAATCGAGCCTGTTCTCATGAAGGCATTTGCTGGCAAGTATGCGAGTGCTGGAGAGATGAAACGAGAGTTGGCAGCATATATGCAACGCCAGTCAAATAGGAGAAAGCATAGCGCGGTACAAACGAGCCGTATGCAAATGAGAAATGCTAAAGGCAAGAGTGGTCGTCGTAAGGGTGGGCGAATAGCAGAGACCTTGTTTCTCATTCTTCTTGTCACACTGTTATACGCAATCTATATGTTGGGGCTTGTTGTATAAGTTTATTATTTAAACAAATAATAAAGTGGAGTTTCTTGCCTGTTCATAAAGGAAAGTTTTTGGCAGCGTCCATACAAGAATGGTACGATAGTACATATTGAATTGATAAGGCAGGAAGGGATTACGCATGTTAGAGAAGCAGGTTACTGCTTTTATAAAGCAAAAACGGTTAATAGACCCCGGTGATTCGTGCTTAGTTGGGGTTTCAGGCGGTCCGGACTCGATTGCTTTATTGGCTTATATGAAGGAACTCATCCCGGAATATGGACTGACGATTATGGTTGCCCATGTTGATCATATGTTCAGGGGAGAGGAATCTTATAAAGACTACCAATATGTCGAGGAGATGTGTGCCAAATGGAATCTGCCCTTTAAAGGGACGAGAGTCAATGTACCGGATTATATTAAGCAGACAGGAAAAAATCCCCAACAGGCATCTCGGGATTGTCGATACGCGCATTATAAAGCTATAATGAAGGAATATTCGGTGAAAAAGCTTGTTCTGGCGCATCATCTAGACGACCAGGCCGAAACGGTCCTGATGAATTTAATCAGGGGGAGTACAGGTAAAGCGAGAATGGGGATACCTGTAAAAAGGTCTTTTGCCGGAGGAGAAATTATCCGGCCGTTCCTTGCTGTGACAAGACAGGAAATCATGGATTATTGTGAACGAATGAACCTGAATCCCCGTTTTGACCCAAGCAATGAAAAGGATTTATATACAAGGAACCGGTTCCGCAAATACATATTGCCACTCATTAAGCAGGAAAATGAACAGGCATTGAATCATATTCAACGTTTCTCTGAGGAAGTGGAGCAGGATGAGGATTATCTTCAAAGCCTTGCCCAGGAGAGATTTGAATCCCTTGGTATAGAGCGGGATAAGGACAAATGGATTGTCGAAATCCCCCGTCTTTCAGCAGTGCCAAAACCTTTACAAAGAAGGGTGATTCAACTAATATTAAACTATCTTTATCAAGTGAAACCTTATATGTTTTCATCCGTACATATAGATAGTATTCAATCCTTGCTTGTGGAATCTCATCCTTCCATCTCCTTGCAGTTGCCTCATGGCCTTCGAGTGACAAAGGCCTACGAACGGTTGCTTTTCCATTTTGGCGAGCTGCCCGTTTCGACCTTTTCCAATGAACTTTGTATACCTGGGCTGACGACGCTAGAGAATGGTTATGTGATTGAAACAGCATTATGGGACGGAGCTGCTGAAGAAATGCTTCAAGAATCAGCAGATGCCTGTACCATAACGATTGCGAAGGAAAGACTGCCCTTGCTTGTACGGAACAGGCGTGATGGAGACCGCTATCAGCCGAAGGGATTTGCAGGACATAAGAAGCTGAAGAAGCTTTTTGTCGAACGCAGAATTCCCATCCATTTACGTGATTCATGGCCGATTGTCACCGATAAGAACGGAGTCATCGTCTGGATACCGGGCTTGCAGCAGGTAAGTGCCGAATATTCGCCGAATGCTATAAATATCATGGTAAAGTATACTGAATTAAGCTCTTCTAGGAGGACAACTGAATGACAATCCACAATGACATAGAAAAGGTACTGATTTCCGAGGAGGAGATCCAAGGGAAAATCAAAGAGTTGGGCGCAATGCTCACAGAAGAATATAAGGATAAGAATCCGCTTGTAATCGGCGTGTTAAAAGGCGCAATGCCATTTATGACAGATTTGCTGAAGCATGTGGATAGCTATCTGGAAATGGACTTCATGGATGTTTCCAGCTATGGAAACTCAACTGTTTCATCCGGTGAGGTTAAGATTATCAAGGATTTAAATACATCTGTTGAAGGCCGTGACCTTCTTATTATTGAAGATATTATTGACAGCGGTTTGACCTTATCCTATTTAGTGGACTTATTCCGCTACCGTAAGGCTAAATCAATCAAGCTTGTTACTTTGCTTGATAAGCCGTCCGGCCGTAAAGCTGACATCACAGCAGATTATGCATGCTTCGATGTGCCGAATGAATTCGTTGTCGGCTATGGATTGGATTACATCGAGAAATATCGTAACCTTCCATATGTTGGAGTGCTTAAAAGAGAAGTTTATGAAGCATAAATTTAGGGATATAAATGATTAGAACACGTTTTATTTCAGCAAAATAGACGGGTCTATTATATTTATATAAAATAAATAAGTACCTAAATGCACTATAGCCAAATACTATTTAGTTTCCTTTGGGAGGAGGTTAGGGATGAACCGTATATTTAAAAATACCATATTTTACTTACTTATTTTTGTGGCGATCATAGGTGTCGTGAGTGTGTTTAACCAGAACTCCGAGCCTACCACACAAATGTCAAATACTGAGTTCATAAACAAACTCGAAGCTGGTGAGATCAAATCTGCCGACTTGCAGGTGGAAAATGGTGTATATGCAGTAACAGGCCAAGAAAAAGACGCTAAGGAAGATGAGTTTTATGTAACATACATTCTTTCAGAGCAGGCAGGGAAAGTCACTGATCTGATTGATGACCAAAACATCGCTACTAATGTGAAAGGTGCCGAACAAACAAGCGCATGGGTAACATTCCTTACTTCTATGATTCCGTTTGTTATCATCTTGCTGCTATTCTTCTTCTTGTTGAATAATGCACAAGGCGGCGGAAGCCGAGTAATGAACTTCGGCAAAAGCAAAGCTAAGCTGTACAGCGAAGAAAAGAAAAAGGTTCGTTTCAAAGATGTGGCAGGAGCAGACGAAGAAAAGCAGGAGCTTGTCGAAGTCGTTGAGTTCTTGAAAGACCCTCGTAAATTCGCAGAGCTCGGTGCAAGAATTCCGAAGGGTGTCCTGTTAGTTGGACCTCCAGGGACTGGTAAAACCTTGCTTGCACGTGCAGTGGCTGGAGAAGCCGGCGTGCCGTTCTTCTCTATCAGTGGTTCTGACTTCGTTGAGATGTTCGTCGGTGTCGGTGCATCACGTGTTCGTGATTTGTTTGAAAATGCAAAGAAAAATGCTCCATGTATCATCTTCATTGATGAGATTGATGCAGTTGGACGCCAGCGTGGCGCAGGTCTTGGCGGCGGACATGATGAACGTGAGCAAACCTTGAACCAATTGCTAGTTGAAATGGATGGTTTCGGTGCTAATGAAGGCATCATCATCATCGCTGCGACTAACCGTCCAGACATCCTTGACCCAGCGTTATTGCGTCCAGGACGTTTCGACCGTCAAATTACGGTTGACCGCCCAGACCTAAACGGAAGGGAAGCAGTCCTTCGTGTTCATGCACAGGGCAAACCGCTTGCTGAGGATGTTGATCTTAAAGCGATTGCAATGAGAACACCTGGTTTCTCAGGAGCAGACCTTGAGAACTTGTTAAATGAGGCGGCGCTTGTTGCTGCCAGACAAGATAAGAAAGAAGTAGACATGAGCGATATCGATGAGGCAACTGACCGTGTTATTGCCGGTCCTGCTAAGAAGAGCCGTGTTATTTCCAAGAAGGAAAGAAACATCGTTGCCTTCCATGAATCCGGGCATACGGTTATCGGCCTTGTATTAGATGAAGCTGATATGGTTCATAAAGTGACAATCGTACCGCGCGGTCAAGCCGGCGGATATGCTGTTATGCTTCCTCGTGAAGACCGTTACTTCATGACGAAACCAGAGCTTTACGACAAGATTACCGGCCTATTAGGCGGACGTGTCGCAGAAGAAATCGTGTTCGGTGAAGTAAGTACAGGCGCTCACAATGACTTCCAGCGTGCAACAGGCATCGCTAGAAAGATGGTCACTGAATACGGCATGAGTGATAGACTCGGACCAATGCAGTTCGGTCATACACAAGGTCAAGTATTCCTTGGACGTGACATCAATAATGAACAAAATTACTCTGATAAGATTGCTTATGAGATTGATACAGAAATCCAAAACATCATCAAGACATGTTATGAGCGTGCCAAAACAATCCTTACTGAAAACCGCAGCAAGCTTGATTTAATCGCTAATACATTGCTTGAAGTAGAAACATTGGATGCAGAGCAAATTCGTCACTTAGCGGATTACGGTAAACTGCCTGAACGCAAGAAGGCGAATGGCGATGTAAAGGTGAACCTTTCCTCTAAGGAAAAATCACCTGTTGTCCATGAAGATATGACGAAAGAAGATGAGACGATCGCTGAGGGCAGGAAAGATGTACCTACTCCTCCAGACATGGAGACAGATGATCGCAATAAGCTATAAGAAAGAAGTGCCCCTTCATTGGGGCGCTTTTTTATTGCGCATGTTAAAATAAGGACATTCTAAGATAAGGTGAGGATAACAGATGCTGCTCGTTTTAGAAGTGGGGAATTCGAATATCTTGATAGGGGTTTATGAGGATGATTATTTGCGTTACCACTGGAGAATTGAAACGAATCAACGAAAAACCGAGGATGAGTACGGCCTAATTTTCTCTCAGTTATTTAGTCATTCGGGTGTCTCGGCTGAACAAATTGAAGGAATTATTATGTCCTCCGTTGTACCGCCGATTATGCCTGCCCTTATCAAGATGTGCTCAAAGTATTTTCATTTGGAACCGCTTGTGGTGGGACCGGGAATTAAGACAGGTCTTCATATTAAGTACGAAAATCCCCGTGAAGTCGGGAGTGATCGAATCGTCAATGCGGTGGCTGCCATAGAAGAATACGGGGCGCCAATCATCATTGTGGATTTTGGGACGGCAACCACGTATTGTTATGTTAATGAGCATCAACAATATATGGGTGGAGCCATTGCGCCTGGTATTGAAATCTCAATGGAAGCCCTTTTTGAGAGAGCCTCCAAATTGCCAAGGGTTGAAATCTTACGACCTGAAGGCATAATAGGGAAGACGACAGTTTCGGCCATGCAGGCAGGGATCTTGTATGGAGTCATCGGTCAGGTTGAGGGAATTGTCAACCGTATAAAGAAACAAAGTAAACAGCAACCTAAGGTTATTGCAACAGGAGTATGGGCAGATCTCATTGCCGGTGAGACAACAGTCATCGATGAGGTGGCGCCGTTCCTGACTTTGAAGGGGCTGCAAATCATATATAAGAAGAATCGGCCGTAGAGCCATTCTCTCGGAAAGCTAGGAAGGAGCTTAACATGAACGATTATTTAGTAAGAGCATTGGCCTATGAAGGGCAAGTAAGGGCATATGCCGTATCAACAACAGAAACAGTAGGAGAGGCGCAAAGACGCCATGATACATGGAGAACAGCATCTGCCGCCCTGGGAAGAGCGATGACTGCTGGTGTCATGATGGGGGCCATGCAAAAGGGTGACGCAAAGATTACGATCAGCATTGAGGGGAATGGACCGCTCGGCCCGATTATCGTGGATGCCAATGCAAATGGGGAAGTGCGCGGTTATGTCACAAATCCGCATGTTGATTTCGCATCTCGTGAAGGCGGGAAGCTTGATGTCCGCCGTGCAGTAGGTACAGAGGGAACGTTATCTGTCGTTAAGGATGTAGGGATGAAGGATAATTTCTCCGGAAGAGTACCTTTAGTCTCTGGTGAACTAGGCGAAGACTTCACCTACTATTTCGCCCTTTCTGAACAAACACCAAGCTCAGTTGGTGTTGGGGTTCTTGTAAATGGGGATGATACGATTGCCGTTGCAGGAGGATTCATTATCCAGCTGCTTCCGAATACAGATGATGCCGTGATTACGCAAATAGAGAATTCCTTAAATAATATGCCGTATATCTCTGAAATGCTGAAGGACGGGTTAAAGCCTGAGGAGATTCTCTATCGTATTCTTGGAGAGGAAAACGTGAAAGTATTGGATACGATGCCAATCAAGTTTGAGTGCCAATGCTCAAAAGACCGATACAGCAGGGCTATTATTGGACTCGGTAAAGAGGAAATTCAGGATATGATTGATACAGAGGGCGGCATAGAAGCTCAATGTCATTTCTGTAATGAAACATATGCCTTCACCACAGAAGAACTAGAAGAACTGAAAAAAGAAGCAAAGTAAGCTATTGGGGGAGTTGCTTTGTCTGTTAAACAGTGCTGGGCAATCATCGCAGGATTGATTTTGCTCAATATCTCGACGGTTCTATATTTTCTTTATGGCGGAACATCGAAGAATAACCTAGATGATACAGTAGCATCGGTAGGAGATGTGAATATTCAAAGAGCCGAATTGGCGGATAAGCTAGACCTATCCTATGGTCGTGAAACCTTGAGGAAAATGGTCAATGATGAGGTCATCCGCCAAATGGCTGATAAGAATGGTTTGTCTGTTACAAAAGAGGAAGTGGAGATGGAACGGCGCCTTCATCAATCGACCTATGGATATGGAAAAGAAGAAGGACGGGATGAGAAAAAGCTGATGGAGCAACTCAAGCTCTCTATTCTCTTTGAGAAAATCCTTACGAAGGATGTCCAAGTCGCCGCTGAGGAAATAGAGAGGTATTTGGATGAAAACAATAGCCTCTTCAATAAGCCGGATCTATACCATGTATCTCATATCATCGTTGAGAAGAAATCGGATGCAGAGAACATTATTAAGGATTTAAAGGCTGGGGCTGATTTTTCGGCCTTGGCTATGGAATATTCCCCGTCCGATCCAGAATACGATTTAGGGATGCTTTCTTTAGAGACAGATACCATACCAACAAGCTATAAAGTCTCCTTGAAGAATTTAAAGGCAGGTCAATGGAGTGAGCCTCATGAAGTAGATGAAGGCTACGCTGTTTTGTATGTTGAGGAGTTCATGGAAGGAAAGACATATACGGCAGAGCAGCTTGAGCCATATGTCAAACGGCGTATTGCCATGGAGCAGCTTGATGCGGTTGCTGCCGTCGATCTTTTTTGGGATGAAGTCGGGGTCAAATGGGTATATGAGCAATAGGATGATAGAACCAGAAAATGGTGTAAATGATGGTTGGCCCAGTGAATATTAGTTGACAGATAGGAAAAAAATAGCTAAATTGTATATAAAACATATGAAAATACTATGGATTAGGGGTGGATGAAGTGAGTAAGATAGCAAATAATGTGTCAGAGTTGATTGGGAACACACCAGTCGTGAAGTTGAACAAGATTGTAGAGGATGGTTCTGCTGAGGTTTATTTGAAACTAGAATACATGAATCCGGGCAGCAGCGTGAAAGACCGTATTGCTTTAGCTATGATTAATGATGCTGAAGAGAAGGGTCTATTGAAGCCTGATACGACAATTATTGAGCCGACAAGCGGGAATACAGGAATCGGTCTTGCATGGGTTGCGGCTGCAAAAGGCTATAAAGCCATTCTAGTCATGCCTGACACAATGAGCATTGAACGCCGTAATTTGCTGAAAGCTTATGGTGCTCAACTCATCCTGACTCCTGGTAAAGAAGGGATGAAGGGTGCCATCGCGAAAGCAACTGAGCTAGCTGAGCAAAATGGCTATTTCATGCCACAGCAATTCCAAAATGAAGCAAACCCAGAGGTTCACCGTCAAACAACAGGTAAAGAAATCGTTGAGCAAATGGGTGACCAGCTTGATGCCTTCATTTCAGGTATTGGTACAGGCGGAACAATTTCCGGTGCAGGTTCCGTACTTCGTGAAGCCTATAAAGATATCAAAATTGTCGCTGTCGAGCCGGCGGATTCTCCCGTATTATCCGGAGGATCACCAGGACCGCACAAAATTCAAGGAATTGGTGCAGGATTCGTTCCTGATACATTAAATACAGAAATCTATGATGAAATCATCAAAGTGGCAAATGAAGAAGCGTTCGAACAAGCAAGAAGAGCTGCGAAAGAGGAAGGTATCCTAGGAGGAATCTCTGCTGGGGCTGCTATCCATGCTGCGCTTCAGGTTGCGAAGAAACTTGGGGAAGGCAAAAAAGTTCTGGCGATCATTCCGGATAACGGAGAACGCTACTTGAGCACACCTCTTTATAACTTTGAAGATTAATAGAGATGAACGAAAAGAGGCGAAAGCCTCTTTTTTTTATTCACAACATTTCCATTCATGCCCATGAGTTATGGTATAGTGTTTTCCATAGAAGAAGTGTTAAGGGCATCTTAATAAAAGGAGTATTGGTAAATGGTGAATGTAATAGAATGCGGACCATATAAACTCGAGATGAGCGGCCGGACGCTCATCATGGGAATCCTAAATATGACCCCTGATTCCTTCTCTGATGGAGGAAGGTATAATGCGGTTGATACAGCGCTTGAGCGGGCGCGCCAGCTCATCCAAGACGGCGCAGACATCATTGATGTCGGGGGTGAGTCAACTCGTCCAGGATATGAGCAGATTTCGTCTGAGGAGGAAATTGAGCGGGTAGTTCCAATCATTGAGTGTTTGGCTCAGGAGGTGAATGTACCGATCTCCATTGATACGTACAAAGCTGATGTAGCCAGAGCCGCATTAAAAGCAGGTGCTCATATTATAAATGATATTTGGGGGGCAAAGGCTGACCCGGATATGGCGAAGGTAGCAGCAGATACAGGTGTTCCAATCATTCTCATGCATAATCGTGAAGCAAAGCCCTATCAGGATTTTATGCGAGATGCATTAAATGATTTATATGAGAGCATTCAGCTGGTGAAGGGAGCAGGCGTAAAGGATGAACAAATTATCCTTGACCCAGGCATTGGTTTTGCTAAGACTCTTGAAGAGAACCTGCTGATGATGAGAAACCTCCGTATCATTACAAGTCTCGGTTACCCAGTTTTACTTGGTACCTCCCGTAAATCAATGATTGGCCATACATTGCAATTGCCAGTTGAGGAGCGCGTTGAGGGAACTATTGCGAGTGTTTGTCTTGGAATTCAGCAAGGGTGCAGCATCATGCGTGTGCATGATGTGAAGGAGAATGCACGCGCAGCGAGGATGATGGATGCAATGTTAGGGAAGGTGAAGGTAAATGGATAAAATAATTCTTGAAAAGATGGAATTTTATGGATACCATGGTGTTTATCCAGAGGAAAATAAATTAGGCCAGCGCTATCGTGTTGATCTTACTGCTTACTTAGATCTTAAGCCGGCAGGACAGACAGATGATTTGAATAAATCGGTTAATTATGCTGAAATATACACGTTATGCAAAGAAATCGTAGAGGGCGAGCGCTTTGATTTAATCGAGGCGGTAGCTGAAAGAATTGCAGCTGGAGTGTTGACGCAGCATGAAATAATTCAAGCGTGTACTGTCAGAGTAATCAAGCCTGACCCTCCGATTCCCGGTCATTATCAATCAGTGGCTGTGGAAATTGAGAGAAAGCGTGAGTCAGCATGAATAGCGCCTATATCGGATTAGGTACGAATCTGGGGGATCGCGAAAGCTATTTAATGAACGCTATTGAAGAGCTATCCAGCCATCCCTCCAATCGGATTACGGCTGTATCCTCCATTTATGAGACCAATCCTTGGGGATATGAAGAACAAGGTAAATTCTTGAATATGGTTATTTGCCTTCAAACAGAGTTATCACCGCAAGACCTACTCGCATGCTGTATGTATGTTGAGAAGAAACTTGGCAGAAAACGGGAAATCAGATGGGGTCCAAGAACGATAGACCTTGACATTTTACTATATAATCAAGAGAATATTGTCACGGAAAACTTGATTATCCCGCACCCGCGAATTATGGAAAGAGCCTTTGTTGCCATTCCGCTCGTGGAACTTGATAAGGACATCACTCTGCCAAATATGGACAAACCGGTAAGGGAAGTCATGGACGATATCCCCGACAAAAAAGGGGTTCGAGTATGGAAGCAGAAAGATGGGGAAGGCGCATTCGGGCTTTCCGGAAATTAAAGGGTTTTACGCAAGAAGAATTCGCTAGGGAGCTTGGTGTATCCGTCTCTATGCTTGGGGAAGTGGAACGGGGAAACAGGAACCCGACAACAACCTTCTTGACGGATGTGGCGGAGCAGCTGGGGATTACGATGGAGGAATTGAAGCCTCCTGTTAAATAGATGAATAACAACACGGATAGGGAGGTCATATCCATGCTGAAGATTGGGAACGTCGAAATGAAGAACCCGGTAGTGCTGGCTCCGATGGCTGGAGTATGTAATTCTGCCTTCCGTCTGACGGTGAAGGAATTCGGAGTCGGTCTTGTTTGTGCAGAAATGGTCAGTGACAAGGGAATTGTGTATGGCAACGAGAAGACTTTGAGCATGCTCTACATCGATGAGCGTGAAAAGCCGTTGTCCCTGCAGATTTTTGGTGGGGAGAAGGAATCTCTCGTTCAGGCTGCCCAGTTCGTTGACAAGAATACGAATGCAGACATTATTGATATTAATATGGGCTGCCCGGTTAATAAGATTATTAAATGTGAAGCAGGAGCCCGCTGGCTATTGAATCCAGATAAGATCTATGAGATGGTTTCTGCGGTAGTCGATAAGGTAGAAAAGCCGGTTACGGTAAAGATGCGCATTGGCTGGGATGATAAACATATCCTCGTGGCAGAAAATGCGCAGGCTGTTGAAAGGGCTGGCGGAAGCGCTGTGGCTGTCCATGGACGTACACGCGTACAAATGTATGAAGGGCAAGCGAACTGGGATTACATCAAGCTTGCGAAGGAATCGGTCAATATTCCAGTCATCGGTAATGGTGATGTCCAAACTCCACAGGATGCTAAACGCATGCTTGATGAGACAGGCTGTGATGGGGTCATGATTGGTCGTGCGGCGCTTGGGAACCCGTGGATGATGTATCAGACGGTTAAATATCTCGAGAGCGGTATCCTGCTGCCAGAGCCCTCTGTACGCGAGAAAATGGACGTATGCGTGCTCCATCTAGACCGGCTGATTGCCCTGAAGGATGAATATATCGCTGTTCGCGAAATGAGAAAGCATGCCGCCTGGTATTTAAAGGGCGTGCAAGGCAGCGGGAAGATAAGGAAAGAAATTAATATTGTAGAGACACGCGACCAGCTTGTCGGGCTGCTCTATGGACTTGTAGAAGACATTGAAGCAGAGGGTCAAGTAACGGAAGCTGTTTGATGATTTGACAGCCTTGCATCTAATTACTAAAATAAGCATGAATCATAAGCTGCCGGGTCCATTCCGGCAGTTTTTCTGCTATTTTAAAAAATTCAAGTAGATACTGGTGTCTTATGGTGTTATTTTGTGTAAAATAAAAAACAGTATATAGCGATACAGAGATGGAGTGAGTAGTAAATGAGCGAAGAATTAAATGACCAGTTCCAGGTCAGACGTGATAAAATGACGCGAATTGCTGAATTGGGCCTTGATCCATTCGGACAAAAATTCGTGCGTACACATTTGGCTCAAGAGATTATTACAGAGTTCAGCGAATTGGAAAATGAAGAGCTTGAAGCAAAGGGTATTGAAGTATCCATTGCCGGCCGTATTATGACCAAACGCGGAAAAGGGAAAGCTGGTTTTGCCCACATTAAAGATGTTAGCGGCCAAATTCAAATTTATGTAAGAAAAGACGCAATCGGTGAGGATGCCTATGAGCTCTTTAAGATGGCTGACCTAGGCGATATCGTTGGTATTAAGGGGATTGTCTTCAAGACTAAAGTTGGCGAATTGTCCATCAAGGTCAATGAATTTACCTTCCTGACAAAATCCTTGCGCCCGCTGCCGGAGAAATACCATGGTCTTAAAGACATTGAGGAGCGCTACCGTAAACGCTATCTGGACTTGATTACAAGTGAAGAAAGCCAAAAGACCTTTATTGCAAGAAGCCGTATTATCCAAGCGATGAGACGTTACTTCGACGATAACGGCTTCTTGGAAGTGGAAACACCAATGCTTCACTCCATTGCCGGCGGTGCATCTGCAAGACCTTTCGTAACGCATCATAATGCTCTTGATATGCCAATGTATATGCGTATTGCGATTGAGCTTCACTTAAAACGCCTTATTGTCGGCGGATTAGAAAAGGTTTACGAAATTGGCCGTGTATTCAGAAACGAAGGCGTATCTACACGCCATAACCCTGAATTCACCATGCTTGAGCTTTATGAAGCTTATGCTGATTTCCATGACATTATGGACCTCACTGAGAATGTCATTGCTTACATTGCTGAAGAAGTACTTGGAACAACGACAATTCCATACGGTGAATATGAAGTAAATCTTGCGCCAAAATGGAAGAGACTTCATATGGTCGATGCAATAAAAGAATATGTTGGTGTAGACTTCTGGAAAGAGATGAGTGTAGAAGAAGCTCGTGCACTTGCGAAAGAGCATGATGTACAAATTACTGAATCTATGACAGTTGGCCATATCATCAATGAATTCTTCGAGCAAAAGATTGAAGAGAAATTGATTCAGCCTACATTCGTCTATGGTCATCCAGTTGAGATTTCTCCGCTAGCGAAGAAAAATGCAGAGGACCCTCGCTTTACAGATCGTTTTGAACTCTTTATCGTTGCGCGTGAGCATGCTAATGCCTTCACAGAGCTAAATGATCCTATCGACCAAAGACAACGCTTTGAAGCACAATTAAAAGAGCGTGAGCAAGGTAATGATGAAGCTCATATGATGGATGACGATTATATCGAAGCATTAGAATATGGCATGCCGCCAACAGGTGGGCTCGGTATCGGCATCGACCGTCTCGTTATGCTGTTAACGAACTCTCCATCTATTCGTGACGTACTGTTATTCCCGCTTATGAGACATAAATAAGATACTTAAAAAGAGCCATGGAGACATGGCTCTTTTTTTATGTATATCCCCATAACATTTACCTTTTGCAACGAGTTTTATCTTATTAAATATTTTAAATAAATTAACTATAATTTTTTCATAAATAACTATTGCAATATAAAATGACGGGTGATATATTTATATACGTCGCCGCTGACCTAAAGCGAACGACGAAAAAAAGAATAGAAAAGTTGTTGACACGGAAGACTGAACTTGGTAAGATAGTTAAGTCGCCAAAAACGACAACGAAGAAAATTGTTCTTTGAAAACTAAACAAAACGAAACGCTAAGCAAGTCTTAAAACTTGAGAGTTTAACTCTCGTCAATGTTTTATTTTTAATAGCTAGATCAAACATCTTTTGGAGAGTTTGATCCTGGCTCAGGACGAACGCTGGCGGCGTGCCTAATACATGCAAGTCGAGCGAATCAGATGGGAGCTTGCTCCCGGATGATTAGCGGCGGACGGGTGAGTAACACGTGGGCAACCTGCCCGTAAGATTGGGATAACTCCGGGAAACCGGTGCTAATACCGAATAGTTTCTGACACCTCATGGTGTCAGAGGGAAAGTTGGCTTTTAGCTAACACTTACGGATGGGCCCGCGGCGCATTAGCTAGTTGGTGAGGTAACGGCTCACCAAGGCGACGATGCGTAGCCGACCTGAGAGGGTGATCGGCCACACTGGGACTGAGACACGGCCCAGACTCCTACGGGAGGCAGCAGTAGGGAATCTTCCGCAATGGACGAAAGTCTGACGGAGCAACGCCGCGTGAGCGAAGAAGGCCTTCGGGTCGTAAAGCTCTGTTGTCAGGGAAGAACAAGTGCCATTCGAATAGGTTGGCACCTTGACGGTACCTGACCAGAAAGCCACGGCTAACTACGTGCCAGCAGCCGCGGTAATACGTAGGTGGCAAGCGTTGTCCGGAATTATTGGGCGTAAAGCGCGCGCAGGCGGTCCTTTAAGTCTGATGTGAAAGCCCACGGCTCAACCGTGGAGGGTCATTGGAAACTGGAGGACTTGAGTGCAGAAGAGAAGAGTGGAATTCCACGTGTAGCGGTGAAATGCGTAGAGATGTGGAGGAACACCAGTGGCGAAGGCGACTCTTTGGTCTGTAACTGACGCTGAGGCGCGAAAGCGTGGGGAGCAAACAGGATTAGATACCCTGGTAGTCCACGCCGTAAACGATGAGTGCTAAGTGTTAGGGGGTTTCCGCCCCTTAGTGCTGCAGCTAACGCATTAAGCACTCCGCCTGGGGAGTACGGCCGCAAGGCTGAAACTCAAAGGAATTGACGGGGGCCCGCACAAGCGGTGGAGCATGTGGTTTAATTCGAAGCAACGCGAAGAACCTTACCAGGTCTTGACATCCTCTGAAAACCCTAGAGATAGGGCGTTCCCCTTCGGGGGACAGAGTGACAGGTGGTGCATGGTTGTCGTCAGCTCGTGTCGTGAGATGTTGGGTTAAGTCCCGCAACGAGCGCAACCCTTGTCCTTAGTTGCCAGCATTCAGTTGGGCACTCTAGGGAGACTGCCGGTGACAAACCGGAGGAAGGTGGGGATGACGTCAAATCATCATGCCCCTTATGACCTGGGCTACACACGTGCTACAATGGGTGGTACAAAGGGCAGC
>NZ_LFZV01000001.1:4003105-4004680 GCF_001183965.1 Bacillus sp. FJAT-27916 | reverse complement strand
CCGGTACGGTAACGATGGCGAAGAGGCCACACCCGTTCCCATTCCGAACACGGAAGTTAAGCTCTTCAGCGCCGATGGTAGTTGGGGCTCACGCCCCTGTGAGAGTAGGACGTTGCCGGGCATCATATGGAGGATTAGCTCAGCTGGGAGAGCATCTGCCTTACAAGCAGAGGGTCGGCGGTTCGATCCCGTCATCCTCCACCATATATATGAGCCATTAGCTCAGTCGGTAGAGCATCTGACTTTTAATCAGAGGGTCGAAGGTTCGAGTCCTTCATGGCTCACTCTTTATTTAAATAATTCTGTCGTGATGGACTATTTAAGTTCCGAAACGAAAAGTGTGCATGATCCATGCGGAAGTAGTTCAGTGGTAGAACACCACCTTGCCAAGGTGGGGGTCGCGGGTTCGAATCCCGTCTTCCGCTCCAATTGCCAACCATAATGCCGGGGTGGCGGAATTGGCAGACGCACAGGACTTAAAATCCTGCGGTAGGTGACTACCGTGCCGGTTCGAGACCGGCCCTCGGCACTTTATCTCTTTTAAATGCGCCCGTAGCTCAATTGGATAGAGCGTTTGACTACGGATCAAAAGGTTAGGGGTTCGACTCCTCTCGGGCGCGCCATTATTGCGGGAAGTAGCTCAGCTTGGTAGAGCACTTGGTTTGGGACCAAGGGGTCGCAGGTTCGAATCCTGTCTTCCCGACCATTTACAACTTAAATTATATGGGGCCTTAGCTCAGCTGGGAGAGCGCCTGCTTTGCACGCAGGAGGTCAGCGGTTCGATCCCGCTAGGCTCCACCATATAAGTCCGGTAATGATGGCGAAGAGGCCACACCCGTTCCCATTCCGAACACGGAAGTTAAGCTCTTCAGCGCCGATGGTAGTTGGGGCTCACGCCCCTGTGAGAGTAGGACATTGCCGGGCACAAAGAGACCAGTTCAGTAATGAGCTGGTTTTTTTGTTTTATCTATTGGTTGTTATTAAGAAAGAGTCAGTGCAGCCTAATATTTTTATCATGCATATAACTTGGAGGATATGTTCAAAGGCTCCGAACAGGGGTATGAACAATTGCTCGGTTCTATAACGGGCAGTCCGAGAATCAATTTACTGAATGGTGAGGGACCAGTTCTTAATGGAATTGGTCTTTTGTTTTTACATGGGGAAGAAGAGGAATGCTCAGGATACCCATCCTATGTCTATGCAAAGGGGTGGAAGGGTGGGAGTCGTCAGAGAAAGCCCACCCTTTGACCATACAATACATAGGAAAGATGAAGAGAAGGTGGATAAAAGGTGGGACAAGCCATGTTCCTCCCACCCTTACCTCATGCAAGGCATAGGAAGCATGGGATAAGGGTGTTCGAAAGATGGTTAAATTCCGCTCCCTCAACAAAGAGAGCCCAACTCACTCCCGCTCAAATCAGGTATCAAGTTAGAGAAAGAAGATTATTCATTCACACAAATTTTCACAACCACCTGTATTGCCTCCTCCATCGTTTTACCGTACCTCCTATACCCTATTTCTTCTTTTTATATAATTACCATAAAATGTTGATGTAGCGGGTTTCTAATAAAGAG